>CAVBHV010000034.1:0-8013 GCA_963595385.1 bacterium | reverse complement strand
CTTAAATAATATGTTATTATAGTATTATCAAATCTTTTGCTTAATCGAGGTTATACAATGGCGCGTAAAATAGGACTGGACTTGGGAGATGTAAATATTGGGATAGCGTTTAGTGACCCTTTGTGTATGTTTGCTAGTGGTTTTGTTAACTATCGTAGGCAGTCGTTGGAAAAAGATTTGCAATACATCGCAGATTTAGTCAAGGAAAAAGATGTCGATACTATTGTCGTTGGTCTGCCTAAAAATATGGACGGCACTGATGGCGTGCGTGTGGAGTTTACTTACAATTTTACTAATGAACTAAAAAAATACACTGATGTGCCTATTGTTTATCAAGATGAAAGACTAAGCACTGTCAGTGCTGAAAAAATGCTCATTAGTGCTGATGTGAGTAGGGAAAAACGCAAAAAAGTTATTGACAAAGTAGCAGCGAGTATTATTCTGCAAAATTATTTAGATAAGAAATGTTAAGGAGATTGATTATGGCAAAGAAACAAGAAGATATGGACAATCCAATTTTACAACTTTTGGACCCTGAAAACAGTGACCCTGTTACTCTTTATGATGAAAATGAGAAACCAGTTGAGTTTGAGCAAATCGCTTTAATTCCTTACAATGAAAAATTGTACGCTATCTTAAAGCCTATCAACAAAATGGACGGGGTGGCAGAAGATGAGGCTATCGTATTTTCATTTGAAGAAGATGACAATGAGGACCAACTTTTAGTTGTAGAAGAAAGCGATGCTATCATTGATGAGGTTTTCGCTGTTTACAACAAATTACTTGAAGAACAAGGTATTGCTGAATAGTAAAAAAGAGCCTACGGGTTCTTTTTCTATTTTTATGTGGTAAGTAGTAAAGTGATAGGCTAATTATCATTTTCGCTTATTTTTAACACAAAAAATTAAAAATAACTTATTTTTGTGGACAAAACTTCTTGATTTTTTATATAAAATATGATAGACTAATCTTATTGAAATTCACACCATTTGCTATTTTTGGCACCGTTGCCTTTTATTTTGAAAGGTTGAGCCAAAGAGTTTTAAGGTAAGTGGGCGGAGTAAAAACGAATTTAAGGAGGATTTTCCAAGTGGCAATTTCAATTAAACAATTACTCGAAGCAGGTGTTCAGTTTGGTCACCCTACCAGACAATGGAACCCTAAAATGGGTAAGTACATTTTTTGTGCTCGTAACGACACACACATTATCGACCTTGAACAAACAGTAGTTTTGGTTCAACAAGCCTACGACTATGTTCGTGATATGGTTTCTCAGGGTAAAACAATTTTGTTTGTAGGTACTAAAAAGCAAGCTTGCGATGCTATCAAAGAAGAGGCTGAGCGTTGCGGTATGTACTATGTAAACACTCGTTGGTTGGGTGGTACTTTGACTAACTTCAAGACCATTCGCTCTCGTATTGATTACTTAAACAAACTCAACAAAATGGAGCAAACAGGCGAATTTGACTTCTTCCCTAAAAAAGAAGTTTTGAAAATGAAGGCTGAGCGCGACAAGTTGGAAAAGAACCTTGGCGGTATCAAAGATATGACTTCTATGCCAGGTTTGATGTTTGTTGTTGACTTAAAGAAGGAACATATCGCTGTTAAAGAAGCAAAAATGTTGGGTATTCCAGTAGTTGGTCTTGTAGATACAAACTGTGACCCTACACTTGTAGATGTTGTTATTCCTGGTAACGATGATGCTATCCGTTCTGTTCGCTTAATCGCTGAAATGATTGCAAATGCAGTTATTGAGGCTAAGAATGGTAATGTTCCAGAAGTTGAAAACAAAGAAGTTGCAGAAGAAATTACTGAAACTGTAAACGAAGATGGCGAGGCTGTCGCTAAAAAAGTTTTCAAAAAGAAAGATGAGAAAAAAGAAGAAGTAGTTGCTGACGCTGAAGTTAAAGAAACTAAGGCTAAAAGAACAACTAAAAAAGTAAAAGAAACTGCTGAAACAGAAGCAAAATAAAAATTTTTTGGAGGATTTTATGAGTTTAACTGATGACATAAAAGTTTTGCGTCAACGCACACAAGCAGGTATGCTTGATTGTAAAAATGCGTTAGAGGCTTGTAACGGAAATATGGACGAGGCTGCTAAATGGCTACGCGAAAAAGGTATGGCTGCCGCTGCTAAAAAGGGGGGTAGAATTGCATCTGAGGGTGTAGTTGAGGCTTATGTTCATATGGGTGGTAAAATCGGTGTAATTGTCGAATTGAACTGTGAAACTGATTTTGTTGCTAAAAGCCCTGTATTTAAAGAACTTGCTCACAACTTTGCATTGCAAATCGCTGCATCTAAGCCTTTGTTTGTAAGTGAGGAAGAAGTTGATGCGGAATCTATCGAAAACGAACGCAAGATTTACCTTGCTCAAGCACTTAACGAGGGTAAGCCTCAACAAGTTGCTGAAAAAATCGTTGAAGGTCGTGTTAAAAAATACTTCAAAGAAGTTTGTTTGCTTGACCAAGAGTACTTCCGTGACCCTACAAAAACTATGAGTGATGTTTTAAACGAAGCCGTTTTGACAATCGGTGAAAAACTTACTGTTCGCCGTTTTACACGCTACGAAATGGGTGAAGGTTTGGAAAAGAGAGTAGATAATTTTGCTGAAGAAGTAGCAAAACAAGCCGCTGGCGAGTAAAAATAGAAAGAATCTTACAAGGTTCTTTTTATTTTTTGTATATTTAGCCAACAAATTAGCAATAAACATTTGCCAAATTGGCAAAAATTAAGTACAATATAGTATATTATATATTTTAGGAGATAATTATGTTAAGTGAATATGCTGATTCTTTATACAACGGATTAACTGAGCAATTACAAAAAAGTTTGGACCACTTTGTGTCTGAACTTGGTGCAGTGAGAGCGGGTAGAGCAAACCCTAGACTTTTGGACAAAATTATGGTTGATTATTATGGCACTATGACCCCATTAAATCAAATGGCAAATATTAGTGCGCCAGACCCTCGTACCATTGCTGTATCTTTGTGGGATATTTCAATGCTTAAAGAGGTGTTGAAGGCAATTCAAACAAGTGATTTGGGTCTAAATCCTAGCGATGATGGTAAAGTTATTCGTTTGTTTGTACCTGCTCCAACTGAGGAGCGCCGTGTAGAACTCGTGAAAATGGTTAAAAAGTTTGCTGAGGACTGCCGTGTTTCTATGCGTAATTGCAGGCGTGACTGCTTAGATGAATTTAAAAAGTTAAAGAATGACAAAAAAATTACCGAAGATGAATTGAAACTTGCTGAAAATGAAGTGCAAAAGATTTTGAACAAGTTTACTGACAAAGTTGACCAAACTTTGGCTATAAAAGAAAAAGAAATTACAGAAGTTTAATGGGATTTTGTGTATTTTATTTGAAAGAACGCATATAGTACTTTTAAACAAGTGCTTAAATTGATAAAGTTTAGGCAACTTTATTTTAAAACATAAAGGGGAAAAATGTGGCGTCTGCGAAAATTAAAATTAACAAACATTTAGATATGTCACGCTTGCCTAAACATATAGCAATCATTATGGACGGAAATGGGCGTTGGGCGACTCATAGAGGGCTACCACGAAATTTGGGACATAAGGCGGGTTGTGAAAATTTAAAACGCATTATTAATCATATATACGATTTGGGTATTTCTTATGCAACTTTTTTCACTTTTTCAACGGAAAATTGGAAAAGACCAAAGGAAGAAATTGATGGTATATTTAATGTAGTGCGCAATTACCTTGATGAAGATGGCTCAACTTTTGTAGAAAAGGGTGCAAAAGTGATAGTTTCGGGCGACTATACAAAGTTACCTAGTGATTTGGTTGAGTCCATTAATCGTATTATAGAAAAAACAAAACATTGTAAAAAATTTGTGTTAAATCTTGCCATAAATTATGGTGGGCGTGATGAAATTTTACGCGGGGTAAACAAGGCTATTGAGGCGGGTAAGCCGATTGAAAGTCAGCAAGAATTTAGTGAATTGTTGTATTCAAAAGATATTCCTGACCCTGATTTTATTATTCGCACCAGCGGTGAAATGCGTGTAAGCAATTTTATGCTTTGGCAACTTGCTTATAGTGAATTTTATTTTACAAATACATATTGGCCTGCTTTTAGTGAAAAAGATTTACAAAAGGCAATCATTGAATTTCAAAAGCGCAAACGCCGTTTTGGCAATGTTAACTAAGGAGGAAAAATGACAAAAAATACTGCAAGCACGCCAGCAAAGTGGTGGCCTAGAATTATCTCAGGTGCGGTAATTTTAGCGGTGCTAGTTGGGTGCTTCTTCTTGCGTGAGTTAAGCGAATATGTGTTTGACTTGCTTATAGGCACAATTATGATTATTTGTGCTTACGAAGTGGAGAATTTGCTCCACAAAATGGACAGGCCTACTTGGTCGGTTTGCGTAGGGTTTTTCCCCGTGCTGTCCTTTATGATGATAATTATTGCTACAAATGTTGGACTAAATTTTTACCATTTCATCTTGATTAATTTGGGAATTTTGGTTATAATGTTCCTAGTTATGTTTGCATTGCCGTTGATTTTTGGGAAATGGGGTAATAGGTGCAAAGTAGAGGACGGATATTCAAGTTCGACAGTTTTCTATTCAGTAAGTAAAGCAATGAACACAATTTTTGTTTGCTTGTGGCCAACTTTCTTTTTGAGTTTTGCGTTCATACTTAATCACTTTGGACAAATGGACTTTGCTAATGGAGTAACCTCTTATTACTCAACTTCTGGGGTTGACTTTGGGTTGTTGGCGCTTATTATGTTGTTTGTAACGAGTATGTTTGCGGACACTTTTGCAATGCTCACTGGTAGGCTTTTGAAGGGACCAAAAGTTAATTTAGAAAAATTGGGTCCTGGCAAGTCTTGGTCTGGGTTGATTGGTGGAGTGGTTGGTGCTACTATTGCCTCATTGATAATCTTTACTATTTTTAACTCTATACCTATTTACAATCAAATGTTTTCGGCTCTAAATATCAGTGTTTGGGTTTTCTTGATTGGTGGTATCTTTAGTGGTGTGTTTAATATGTGCGGAGATTTATTTAGTTCGCTATTTAAGCGCAGAGCGGTAGTAAAAGATTTTAGTCAAATTATCCCTGGACACGGTGGCGTAATGGATAGATGTAATGGCTTGCTTGCTAATGCGATATTTGTATTTATATTCTTTATCATACTATTTGTTTAAGATGAATATATTTAGGTAATAATGCGGGCATAACCCGCATTATTTACATAAAGGAGGACTTGCTTTTGTTATCTATGTTGGCTAGTTTTGCTAGCGTTATGACTACAATAGGTTATGTAATAGTTGCGATACTTGTTTTGATGCTTATGATTACAATTCACGAACTTGGGCATTATACTTTTGGTAAAAAATTAGGCTTCAAGATAAACGAATTTTCTATCGGTTTTGGTAAAGCGATTTACAAAAAAACTATGAAATCGGGCGAGATTTTTAGTATTCGCATAATTCCGTTGGGCGGTTATTGTGCCTTTGCTGGTGAAGATGAAGATGATGCTGACCCAGGTGCTTTTAACAACCAAAGGCCTTGGAAAAGGCTGATTGTGCAGTTTGGTGGTGTATTTTTCAATTTCTTATCGGCAATTCTCTTTGCGTTTATTTTACTTATTGGCTTTGGTTACGATGTACCAAAAGTTAATCAAGTGGACACAAATTTCCAAACGACTATTCAAACGAACGATGTAATTCGCGAAATTGATAATATTAAAGTTGATTTTATTACCGATAACACAGCAAATTCAATCATTAGCAATCATTATAAAAATATGACACAAGAACAGTTAGATAATTACCGAACAGTTGTTATCGAAGATAAGACTTACAAGTGTTATGATAATTTGTTGTCTTTTACCATTCAAAGAGAGGGCGAGGCTGAGTGGATTGATGTGCAAGCAAACTTGTACACATACACAGAAACAATAGACGGCAAGGTTGCTACTCAACTTTATATAGGTTTTGGTGCGGTGCCATATCAGCACACTTTTGGTGAGGCTTTGGCGCGTTGTGTGCCCCTCGCGTGTGCTTTTGCGTGGAAGGTGCTGGTATTCTTGTGGATGTTGTTGACTGGCGGAATTGGTATTGCAGAAATTGGCGGACCGTTTACCACAATTTCAACTATTGCCGAATACTCACAACAAAATATAGCAAACCTGTTTGTATTCTTGCCGTTCATTTCAGCAAATTTGGCAATTTTCAATATTTTGCCTATTCCATCGCTCGATGGTGCGCGTATGGTGTTTACAACAATCGAATGGATACGCGGAAAACCTATCAATCGCAAAGTAGAGGGCTATATTCACACAGTAGGACTGTTTATATTGTTTGCGTTGGTAATTTTTGTTGATTTATATCATTTATTTATTTAGAGGTAGTTTGTGGAAACATTACAAAAGATTATGCAAGCGGGGTTTTGCGATAGATTGAAGTTAGATACAGCATCTTATGATGACTTAAAAGATGAGTGTGTGCTAAACTTTATTTATAATGAAAAAACTCCTATTAGTGAAGAAGAAAAAGCAAAAATTAAAACTATAATTGAGCAAGATGTCGGTGATACTTGCGCGGTTGTGGTAAAATTTAATAAAAGTTGTTTTGATGCCGATGTGATAAGACAACGAATTAATGAGTACTTTACCGAAAAAAACAAGGCTCTTGGTATGGTGTTTGAGCCTAACGATATACAGATTTTAGCAAAAGGCGATGGAGCGGAATTGCTGTTTAGTTGTGATTTAATCACTAAGCAAGTGCTGGAAAATAAAGGCTTTATTGCTGAATTGCTAGCCTATTTAAGTCATAAATTTTTTATTGAATTTGATGCAAAATTATTGGAAAAGCACACTGATATTGATTTCAATTCGCTTATGGATAGTTCTTCAAAATGTGATACAAGTTTGTCCGAATGTCTTGCACAAGAAGAAAAATTAAATAAGTACGAAGTGGAAATTGGTGACTGGTTTTATGGCAAATATGCTGGCGGTGCGCCAGTGTTTATAAACGCTATGCCACGCAATAATGGTGATGCTGTGTTGCTTGCTGGTAGAGTGGTAAATCCAAATTTTACTCCCTTTATGAAAAAATCAAAACAAGCTGATGTAGAGCCAGTGGAACGCAAAAAATTTACTTTCACTTTGGAGGACTTGTCGGGCAAAATTGATATAGTAATTTTCCCTAATGACAACACCGCAAAAGACCTCGAAGTAATCGTAGAAGGTATGCAGTTGTGTGTTGCTGGTACGGTAAATATTTTCAATGAAAGGCTAAATGTAAAGGCAAATGGATTGGCTCTTTGTGAAATTAAAACGAACGAAATCAAGCGAATTTATCGCAAAGTAAACGACAAATATTTTTATGTTTTTCCAAAACCAGTGAACGAAGTACAGCAAATGGATTTGTTTAGTTTAACTGAGAAAAAGACTGATTATTGGGACACTCACAAGGAAGTGGTTGTATTTGACTTTGAAACGACCGGGCTTGATGCGAATAGTTGCCAAATTATTGAAATAGGTGCGGTCAAAGTGGTAAATGGGTCGATAACGGAAACTTTCCAAACTTTGATTAACCCGCAAACGCCAATCCCACAAGAAATTACCGCTATCACTCATATTGATGATAGTATGGTAGTTGATGCTCCTACAATCGACCAAGTTTTACCCGATTTTTACCGATTTACTTATGGTGCGGTTTTGAGTGCGTATAATATTGATTTTGACTATCAATTTCTAAACTTAGGCGGTAAAAAATTGCGCTTGTTGTTTGACAACGAACAAATTGATACCCTAAAACTTGCTCGCGACAAAGTGCCTAGTCTAAGCAATTATAAATTAGGTACAGTTGTAAAAGCATTGAATATTACTCTTGAAAATGCGCATAGAGCGTTGGCTGATGCTTATGCGACAGCAAAAGTATTTATCAAACTTGTATAAAATTTTGCTAAAATTATGCATAAACTATTGCGTTATTTATTAAACTATGATATAATACAAGTAAAGACTTATGAGT
>CAVBHV010000033.1:0-8161 GCA_963595385.1 bacterium | reverse complement strand
AGATTATACAACGCTAGAACAACAACTTGTATTAGATTTGAAGGCAAGGATTTGAGAGCAAAGTAAAAATTATATTTTTTAAATAAATACTATTAAAAAAGGCACATTAAGTAAATCACCTAATGTGTCTTTTTTTATTTGCCTTTCGCAAATATCAATTATCAAAAATTCAGTTAATACAAACTATATTTTAAAATTGAGTTTTCCTTTGCTCAGTGACTGTGTCATCGCCCATTTCCAGGTCAAAAGCACGCAAAATTTCTTTTAAGGACTCTTGCGGGTGTAGTGCCTCACTAAGGCTAAAACCGTTTTTGCTGTCCTCCAACGCTTGCGCAAATTCAACTGGCGGAATATTGAGCATATTTGGTCCTATTTCGCCATAACTCTTTGGCATTTCCACATCTTCACCATTGAGATATTTTTCAGCCAAAGTCACTTCTTCATCGTTAGATTTTTGTCTAGTAATAGACTGAATACGCTTGCCTTCACTATCATAGTAAACTTTAATTTCATTTTCTTTGAGTGTCACACTTGGGTCAAATTTCCCTTCTTGCGTGATACTAGGCGTACGATGTTGCATACGCTCTAAAACCGATTTCGAGTAAACGCGTTCACCTTTTTCATTTAACTGCGAATTTAAAGTTACTGTAAGCGCATATTGAAAGTCCCCTACCAAATTATCAATTTCATCACCTGGTAACAAGCCCGCAAATTTACTACGCAACTCACTCAAAACATTCTCCCATTTTTTATACAAAAGTTGCACCCTCTTGATTTCCAAATCATAAACATTGCGCGCTGAAGTCGTGATTTCATCAGCCTTTTGCACGGCTTTTACCAACGCTTTGGAAATCTTTTCTTCTTTTTCTTTATAAACCTCTAAACTATATTTCAAATCATTCATTTCCTGATTCATTTGAAACATCTTTTCATTTTGCCTACGAATTTTCTCATTATATTCGCGTTTCATTCTTTGCAAAAAATCATCAACTTCGTGTGTTGAGTAACCATCTCTTTCTCTCTTAAAGTTTTCCAATTCGCACCTCTTTTGGTCGTTTTTTCTTAACCTCATTTACAATCAAACAAGTTGCAAAAATCGCTCCACCTATTACCAAAATTAAACTCAACACTTGGCTAACTCTCATACTGCCCCACATCAAAGAGTCTGTCCTAAATCCTTCGATGATAAATCTTGCGATACCGTAAAGTACAAAATAACCGCACATTACGATACCTTTTATATCAACTTTTGTAATTAGCACAACAAGTA
Organism: bacterium; assembly: GCA_963595385.1. Classification (GTDB taxonomy): domain Bacteria; phylum Bacillota; class Clostridia; order Christensenellales; family UBA1242; genus UBA7867. Next base: position 6,891 of record CAVBHV010000033.1, on the reverse strand, counting down.
GCACTGCAATTAAAATGTCTGCAAAACTTTCATAAAAGAAAGTTGCATTAAACCACGCACTACTAGGCACTGTGCCAAATGCATCTATACATTGCTGTCTTGCCACTTCTGTGAAATGCGCACTATCAATCTCCACAGCGAATGGGAACCAATGTTGACTAGCATCAGTGAGCAAACTGCCATAAGCCTCTTGATTAACAAAATTTCCCCACCTACCTATACCTTGCGCAAGTATCAAACAAGGCACGGTCGCATCGGCAACTTTTAGAAAGTTTTTCTTACGAATTAAACAGTAAAGCGCCATACCCACAGCACCGCCTATTACACCACCGTAAATAGCAATTCCACCGTTCCAAATAGCAAAAGAGTCCCAGCCCCAAGGTCCATCATTGTAGATTAAAAAATACAATCTTGCACCTATAATTGCCGTAGGAAACATCCATAAAATCCACTCAAAAGGGTCATCTTTACTAAATCCGCGTTTTGGCGCAGTGTAGCGTGATAAAAGCAGTGCCATTACGATACCAAATGCGATAATTAACCCATACCAGTGGACACTTAATCCAAATATAGTAAAAGCAATAGGATTCATTATTTCCTCCAAAATATAAATAAATTATACTACATATTTATGAGTTTAGCAAGTGTTTTGAGAGTAACAAAAAAGAGATAAAGCAAATTATCTCTTTGTTTTCTATTTAATATGTTTGAGTTGGAGTCCGTTCTTTCTCTTTAAAATTTATTGTGTATGTTGTGGAGATGCTTCAATTTTGTGATTTGTTAGATACTCATCTGTACTAGCAATAGCACTGTCGCGAGCCTCACTTAATTCAGTCTTTGTCTTGTAAGTAGCAATATTAACCTCGTCACCAACAATTGTACGAATTTGTACAGGGAAATCAATATCTTGTTTTGCCAAATTGTCATAAATAATTGCATTTGATTTTGATAAATCAATGTCTGATTCACTATTTACAGCAAAACTTGTTTTGTATTGCAAATCGCCCCTATAATCACAAACCGCTTGCCCATTATCATCGTAATCTACAAACAAAACTTCAATTTTACCTTGACAAGCCTCATTATTTTGATAGTTTGCTCTCTCATTATTTTTGTAGTCGGTCCACTCATTTTTTATAGCAAAAGCAACTGCATCACGCTTTGATTTAATACCAGCAACTTCATTTTGAAAAAACTCTTTTACTGCTTGTTGCTTATCAACAGCCGAAGTCTTTGCTTTTGTCGCAACCGCTTCATCAACGCCCTTGTAGTCTTGCGCCTCACGGCCTGTAATCTTCCTTGCACTTTGTAATTTGTTTACATTTTTTGCAATCTTGCCGTCAAGTTGTGTTTGCTTTTGAGTGTCAAGCGCTCTACCCTTTATAGTTTTTGCATTATCTCTTTCTTTAACTAGTTTTTGCACTTTCAACTCGCGCTTGTAGTGCCTACGGAAAAATGCACTTGTAAGTGAACTTGCAGTACCACCTACAACAGTTGCAGTAAGAGCAAAGGCAATCTTATATACAGCCCAGCCCCACATAGCACCAGTAACAGCAAGCAAGCCCAACAACAATGCAGACACGGCAATAGAGCCTATCAACCAACCAGTTGCAACTTTCTTTTTGTGGGCAAAATTAGTCTGCTTGTACTTGTTGTATTCTTCATCAGACATTTGCTCCACTTGCTTAACGCGGGCTTCGAACTTCTCCTTTCTTGACTTAAATATAGCCATAATTTACCTCCCAAAATCCTTTCATACGATTTTTCAAGGTATATTATATCACATTTTTATCAAAAATTCAATACCCTTTGCCAAAAATTTTGCTATACCATTAGTTTTGAATTATTAGCCCCAAAGTGGTATTTGCGGGGTAAATTTCTATCAACTTTTCCAAATCTGCCTCCTTAATTTTGCCCAAAACATTATATTCGTTGTCGATAACGCTAAAATTTGTCAAACTATCAGGAGTGACAGCAGTGAGAAGTTTGTATAACTGCATAGATTCAGGTACGGCAATCTCACGCAATTTTAATCCTTTTTGCAAATGGTTTGACTTATTTTCAAACAAACCTATGTGGTCATAATAGGAGTTTTTATCCTCCAAAATTGATGAAACAAACAGAAAAGCACCAAAAACCAGCAAAGTATAATTCGGCACAAAAAATACCGTTATAAAAAAGCAAATTATCAAAAATGACGACAAGCCAATACCCACATATCTAACACGCGAAATTGCTTTATTTCTATTTCCATTACGGCTCAAAATAGCAAGCAACACTCTACCGCCATCAAGTGGAAAAATCGGCAAGCAATTTATGATAGCCGTAATTGTATTTGCATAGACAAATTGTTGTGTAATAAAGTATGTATCAGGAAAAATCCACCACAGCGCACAACAAATTACCGCTAAGATTACATTTGCAATCGGTCCCGCAATAGCGACCAAAATTTCATCTTTTATGCTAAAAAAGTGACTTTGCCCGCTAATACTTGCGCCATAAGGCATAAGTTGAATGTGATTTAGCCTATACCCCAATTTTTGCGCAACAAGTGAATGGGCTAACTCGTGCAATATAATAGTTATTAAATATGCAAGTAACACGAAAAAATACCCTAAATAAATAAGCACTGCACAAAACACTAAAAACAACGGGTGTACCGACAACTTTAATCTTGTCATATTGCCTCCTAAACATAAAATACTTCATTGATTTCGTTTATAGTTTCCGCAATAGGGTGCGTTAAACCTAGCGCATCAATCGTAAACATAACAATTAAAGTAATGATTATACTCAAACAGACAATGTAAAGTTTATTTAAATTCATTTTTTCACCTAAGACAACAAACCCATAATTTTCAATCTTTTGCACATCACTTTGCAACGCAATACATAATTACCGTTTTCATCTATATCTAATCTAGTAAGCATATCATTTTTGTTTAAATCCATATAATTTTGCAAAACTTTATAAATATCGCAAGTCAACACTTCTTGCAACCTTTCAGGATTAAAATGTTTATCATTTATCAACACTTGTCGCAGTTTGTCTAGTCCTCTTGGTTCAAAACCCATACTCTACCCCCTTGTAATTTTAAATTTTTTGAAAAAGCCACTTTCTTTTCTTGCCTTTGTGCCAAAATGAATAGTTTTTGCAATTTCAGTAAAATTTTCTAGTGAAGCATCTTTTACCTTTAAGAGTTCACCAGAAATGGAAGATACTGTCGTGATTAAATCTGATTCTTGCACCACACCTAAAAGCGGAATATCCAAACTTTCCGCAATTTCATTTGGTTTTATCATCAACTTCTTAACAATCAAATCATTGCGCACGCGATTGACTATAAGTTTTGCATCTACGAGTCCACAACCGATTATCAAACTCAGCGTTTTATTTGCATCTCGAATGGCTGTTATTGATGGAGTTGTCACTATTATTGCCTCACTCGCAAGATAAATTGCTCTATAAAACTCCGCACCAATTCCCGCAGGACAATCAATCAAAATATAGTCAAACGAATTTGATAATTCATTAATAATTGCGTTTAAATCTTCTTTTGTTACCCTCCCCACATTTAGGCTGTGTGCGCTAGGCAAAAAATAAAGCAGTGGCACATTTGGGTAATTTATCAATGCTTGTCTTACTCTACATTTCCCCTCAACAACATCTACAATATCATACATAACACGATTTTCAAGTCCTACCACCACATCAAGATTGTTTAAGCCTATATCAACATCAAGCATTACGACCCTTGCACCCAACATAGCCAAATTTAAACCAATAAAAGCGCAACAAGTAGTCTTTCCTACACCACCCTTGCCACTGGTAACGACAATCTTTCTAGCCATTTTTGCCTCCTTTGCCCACATTCTAGCAAAAACATTAAAAAAAGACAAAAGAACCAAACTAACTTGGTCCTTTTCGACAAAACATTTTAAATTTTACAAAACTCTTTTCTGTAAAGCCTTATTTTGCGACAAAGTTTGCATACCAAAAACGGTCCTTTCGCCTTGTGCAATGTAAATAGGTAAACCCAGCCTTTGTGCCATATATTGATTAAGACCTTCAATTTTGCTACCATTACCACAAAATATTACACCTTGTGCGCACACTTTTGCACAAATTTCAGCCTCACTTGCGGAAAGCAAACTACTAAGCGAATCAGCAATTACTTGATAATATTCTCGCAAAGCATCTAAAATATCAAAGCCAGTTGCATTAATTGTTTTAGTTGCACCAGTTTTAATTTCCGTACCAGTAACGGACAATGCTTTTGTGCCGTTAGGAATCAGGCTACCTATTTGCTCTTTCAAAGAAATAGCGTTTTGCAAAGCAATTTTGACACCATACTTTGCTTGAATATGATTGATAATTGCCAAATCTATACTGACTGAACCTATGTTTATCGTAAAGCCTTGCACAATACCTTCGCCACCTAATATGGCAATATCTGTACAACCCGAACCTATATCAACGAGAGCGCAATATTCAAAGTCATCAAATCCAACTCCACACCCTACAATATCAGCAATAGGTGCAGGAATTAAAGTTAATTTACTTATTCCAGCAGTGTAGCCCGCATTGAAGAATTTTTGCTTATCTTGAATAGTTGTGCCACACGGAATACTAAAATACGCTTCAATCGTTGCATTAGGCTTATCGGTCATAACTCTGCGTAAAAATTCACGCAACATAGATGCGCAAGCCCTTTCATCAGTGATAACACCTTCCATAATGGGCGAAACTAAATATTGCCAATCTTTCCTTGATGCTTTTACCGCTTTTTGCCCGTAATCTACTATTTCATCAACACCGCCTACATTTTGATACAGAACTTTTGTAGGCTCATTCAATACAATACCTATTTTATCTCTATAAATAACTGTCCTAAAAGACCCTAAATCTATAAACAAACGAATTTTTGCCATAACAAACCACTCTATTTATTTTTTATAATTGTATCACAAGGTATTCAATTTGGCAAACAAAAAATAGTATCTTTGTTAGATACTATCTTAATTTTATAATAATTCAAGATTTTTACCATAAACTTTCTTAAAATCGCCCGCAGATTCATTTGCGCAACACAATTCAAAACTAATATCTTGATTGTCTGTAACGGTTTTCATAATTACCGAATCACCCAACACATCACAAACCAAATCAGTAACATAACCTTGTTGCGAACGGTCAAGCGCAACTGCAATCTTTAAAATAACCGCTAATTTTTTCACCGCTTGCAAATCTTCATCATTCACTAAGTCTTTAAAGCGCACCCAATCACTGAGGCTAAAATCTTCACTATTTTGAGATGAGGCAATAAAGGCAGCCAAAATTATATCAGTGTGTGAAACACCATAAATTTGCGAGTTTAATATAACTTGCAAAGCATCTTTTTTGCTAGAATTATAACGCAATCTTGCTCCACAATCGTACATATAACTAGCGATTTTCAATGCTCTAATATATTGCCTACCCAACTTGTGCATTACACGAAGTTGCCTAAACAAAAGTGTAGCGAGGTAATACACATGAGCCGAATTCGTCACTGCTGTTTGGTGGTAAATAACATTACATTGCAAACTATAAGATACCAAGTCAACAATAGGCTTTTCAGCAGTTGCTGGTACGCATTGAGTAAACAATACACCTGTTGTCACATCACTTGCAGAAATTAAGATTTCATCAATTTCAAGCACTTCATTAATTGCTTTTGCAATAGCAAGCCCACACGCAACTGTGCTAGAAGCCCTAGAAGATATGCCACGAATACGAGCGCGTTTGTCCAAATTTAGCCCCTTAATTGCATTGTAAACATTTTCAAAATCAGGCATATCAATTTTGTAAGAATGAGCAATGTCCAAAGGATATTTTTTACCCAAACGGCTAATTTTACCTATACTTAAAAATACATCACCCAGCCCAACAAATCTAAATTCTTCCCTGTCAATTTCATTTAACCAAGTAACCTCAGTTTGTATTCTCTTCTTAAAGAAATCGCACATCTCTTGCATTTGTTTTTCAGGGTTATTTACAGAATCCATAAACAAAGTTGACAAAGATTCTGCACCAAATTGAATAGTTGTGCTGTTTAAAATCGTTTTTCTCGAATAGTGGATAATGTGTGTATATTCATCTTCAATATCAACGATAACACCTTTTGGCGCATCGGTCGTATTAATAGCACCATTGTAAAGTGCTACAATCTCATCTTGGTCTTGCATCAAACGAATTTTAAATCCAGATGCAATTTCCAATTCCTCTAAAAAGCCGTAGTGGTTTTTTGCCTCTCTAAATGCAGGAGTTGCATATGCCGTAGCCTTTGTTACCGCCAAAGAATCACACAACTTGCGGTACATTTTTACAATTTTTACCACATCTGCAATTTGAGTAGGCTTGATAAAACCATCACGATTTATATCTTCAAAAATTTTTACTGGCTCGATAATTTCATCAAATACATCAAAAGAATTATTTGGAATATACCACGCCAACACCAATTTCGCATAACGCGGTGTCAACTCAAGCAGTGCAATTTTTTCTTTTTGTGCATCATAAGCCATTCTGTTTATATCAATAGTCACAATCTTAGTCCTCTTTAATAGTTATTGCTTGCACTGGGCAAACGCCTTCACAGGTTTTACATTTGATGCAAATCTCAGGATTAATTTGCGCTTTACCATTTTCATCGAATTGAATTGCACCCACAGGACACATATTTACACACGCCCCACAACCAATACAAGTATCTTTATCTACCATAATTAGACTCCTTAAATAACCTATTTTTAGCACTATATCACAATTTTGATAGTTTTGTCAAGACGATAACACTAAAAAAAACTTTTTTAGAAATTTTTTAAAAAATTGTGTAAAAACCCTTTATT
>CAVBHV010000032.1:0-8200 GCA_963595385.1 bacterium | reverse complement strand
ATTTATTTTATTCTATGCATTTTATCTAAAAAATTACCATACATTAGCGGTATGCAAGGTATATTAAATTTTAGACAAAGTTTAGATGGATACTTAAAAATCATTGATACGCGCATGGCGGAAAAAGATTTTTTGGGCGCACTTGACGCTGGTAGGCGCGCAATAGAAAGCGCAAAAACTCGCGTAGATAAGGAAAGCATAAATGTGATTTTGGGGCAAATTTATTTTGAAATGGGGCTATACTTTTTGAGTTGTGAGCATTTTTTTCGTGCTATGCGCGTACCCGAAACAAGGATTAGCGCTTTATTTGGGGTGGGGCGAAATTTGGTTATGATGAAGAATGAAAAACTTGCGCTCACATATTTTGATGCAGTTTTGGAAAGTGGCGGTGCGGAGGAATTTAGTGGTGCGGTGCTGGAATGGGTGTATCAAATTAAGAAAAATTTAAACGCGCCACAGGACAGTTCACCTCTATTTGCTATCGCAAAAAATTTGGTAAAATTGGGCAAGTATGAACAAGCAATCACAACGCTTGGCTCATTGTATGCAAGAGGTGATTATTTAGCAAAAAATTTTATCGCCGATGTATTGATTTTGAAAAAAGACTACGAAAAAGCGCGCGAAATCATTTTTAGTATATTGCGTGAAAATCCTGAAAATGTGCAAGCAAATTTGCTACTATGTAACTTGTGTTTGGCGGAAAAAGATTTTTGTAGTATGGAAATAAATTTGACCAAATTAGATAATTTGCAACTTGATTGCGCGCAAGAGGCGTTGGTAGCAAATTTGTATTTTGGTGCGTGTAAGTGGCAAAAAGCAATAGATTTTTACAAAAAATCGCTAAAAAATGATGAATTTAACATAAAAACGCTACTTTTTACTGCAATTGCGTATTTTAATAGCGGTGATAAAGAAAATGCGCTTTATTATTTAGGGCAGGCTAGGTGGGTAGATATTGAAAATCCAACATTGAATATTTATTTAGATATTTTTACGCGCGATTTAGTTTCGCCTCCGCTTAAACTTACTACGCAACTGCCAAAAAAGAATGTTGAAAAAAAATTGCAAGAGGTTTTTGGCTTGATTGAAAATGGTGTTTTATGTGATAGCATAAATAGTTCGCTTACGCTTGCTGATGATATTGACTGGTGTATGACTTACAAAAATACTGATTTAATCAATAGACTGACAAACGCGCTATCAAAATGTAAAAAGAAAAAAGTGCAAAAGATGTACCAAAAATATTTGCTTTCCGTAAGGCTAGATAAGGAGCAAAAATTTTACCTCACAAAGTATGCAATGCTTGCGCAAAACCTAAAAGAAATTGACCTAACCTGTAATTTAGTATTTAGGAGTTTTAAAAACAAAATACCCAAATTTATCACAAATTCTATGTGGCAAGAAGGGTATTGTAATGCAATCAGTTACGCAGAAATTAACGGCTTAGTTACAGATTTTGACAACATAAACGCAAAAATTAGTCAGTATGTTGCAAAAAATCAGCAAAACTTTATTTTTAATGAAAGAGTGTTATCTTGCATATATTTTTGCAATAACGCGCAAGTTTTGGGGCAAGCGTGCATATATTTTGGAGTTGAGAGCGAGGAAGTTTTGCGGGCTATAAATGAATTTCAGTTGCTTGTGTAGGAGGGGTTTTGACAAAAGCGGATATAAAACAATCGTTGCTGGTGGGCGCCGTTATGTTTGGCTCAATCGTTGGTGCGGGATTTGCTAGCGGTAAAGAAGTTTGGTTTTATTTTGCTCAATTCGGTTGGGTTTGTTTTCCGTTAATTGCGCTTGCAGGCGCTTTGTTATTTCTGCTTGGTTACACTTTTTTGGAATTTGGCAAACGGCACGGAATTAAAACCGTGCAACAAATGAATAATAAAATGTTTGGTAAATTTGGTATTTTAGGCGAAATTATATTCATTTTTTCAAATTTTATATTACTTTCTGCAATGTTTGCGGGCGCAAACTCGCTTTTTGATATTGTTTTATCACAGGACTTGTATAGATTTGCAAGCGTGTTTACTGCGGTAATTGCGGTGCTGATTAGTTGGCTCGGGTTTGAAAAAATGATAAAAATTAATCTTGCAGTGGTGCCAGCAATGGTATTAATCATAGCAGTTGCGTTTATTTATTGTGTTTTTCACGCCGATGGTTTTACGGTACCGCTCACTAATGGTGGAGAAAGGGTGCTGAGTGCGATATTTTTCTGTATTTTATATGTGTGCAGTAATCTATTTTTTGCTGGGTTTATTTTTGCTAGACTGGGTGCAAAACATTCTAAAAAAATAAATCTTGCAGGTTCTGCTGTTGGGGCTGGGTTTATGGTATTGTGTTTGCTGGGTATGGTGATTTCAATTTACTTAAATCCATATAGCAGTATGTCCGATATGCCGTTAGTTTATATCGCAAGTAGTATAAGCCATACTTTTGGAATTTTTACATTGATAGTTGTTTGGGTAGGAATTGCAACGACCGCTGTTTCGTTGGTTTATACGATTAGCATTTGGCTAGAAAAATATACTCATAATTTTAAACTTTGTAGTATTGCGGTATGTATAATTTGTCTTATTATTTCTGGTTTGGGCTTTGGGGCAATAGTTAGTTACTGCTATCCAGTTTTGGGGATATTTGGAATATTGTTTATGTTGCAAATGGTAATTATGGAAAGGAAAAACAAAACAAAATCGCGGAGGCGAAGTGAATGAAAAATACCACAAAAATTCATAAAAATACTAAAAAAACACTTAAAAAACGCAATTTTTTGCGAAAATTTGACAATTTTCAGGTAATTTCACCGAAAACTACCTTTATTGAATACGGAGCAAAAATAGGCAACAATGTAACTATTTATCCAAATTGTTATTTAGATAAAAATTGTGTGATAGGTGACAATACGGTAATCTTGGGCAACTGCTTTTTGCAAAATTGTATATGCGGTGAGGCGTGCAAAATAGGACCGTTTGTTCATACGCGCGAAAGAACGGAATTAGGCGATAGGGTGCGCTTGGGTAATTTTTGCGAAACTAAAAATGCACTAATTGGTAATGGTGTAAAAATTGCGCATTTGAGTTATATCGGTGATGCTGAAATTGGTAATAATTGCAATATTGGTTGTGGCGTGGTATTTGCGAATTACGATGGAATTAACAAATATAAAACTAAAATAGGTGCGGGGTGTTTTGTTGGATGCAATGTGAACCTAGTTGCTCCGTTAAATGTGGGAAGAAATTGCTTTATTGGGGCAGGCTCTACTATTACGGAAGATTTAAATGATAATTGTTTTGCTATTTCGCGTGCAGACTTAAAAATTAAACCTAACAATAGGGGGTAAAAAATGGATATTGCTGTTATTTTAGCGGGTGGTAGAGGTTCTCGAATGAGGCGCAAAACTAACAAAGTTTTGGAAAAAGTATGCGAAAAGCCTATTATTTTGCATATTATTGATGCTTTGCGTGCGAAAAATTTAAAAATTTATGTTGTTATTGGCAGTAATGGACAAGAAATAAAAAATGTACTAGGCGATAGCGTGGGGTATGTTTTTCAAAAAGAAGCGTTAGGCACGGGTGATGCGCTTAGGTGTGCTTGCGAACAAATAAAAGAAACGCCCGAGCATATTTTGGTATTAAATGGTGATGGACCTATTATTGAGTTGGCTTTATTGGAGGAAATGCTGGCAGGTGATTTTGATTTAAAATTGCTAACAGCAACTCGTGGGTGTCGGTCTGGTTTTGGTAGAATCTTGCGCAACAATAATAAAATTGCGGGTATTATTGAAGCGAAAGATTGTACAACTGAACAATTAAAAATTGCGGAAGTAAATTTGGGGCTGTATTGTTTTAAATATAATGTTTTATGTAAGTACGTGACAAAATTAAGCAGGAATAATGCACAAAATGAATACTATGTGACAGATTTAGTAAAAATCTTATATAACCATAATTTTAAGATTGATAGTATAAATACTGATTCTTATTTTGTGTTGAATGGTGTAAATACTGTTAGAGAGTTAAATATTGCCGAGCGTAAAATGAGGGCATATATTCATAAAAATTTGGTGGAAAATGGGGTGCGTTTGATTGATGACAATGTGTATATTGATATGTACTCGCATATAGGGAACGGCTGTACAATTTATCCTAATGTATATATTAAAAATTCAATTTTGGGCGAAAATGTATCAGTTTTTCCAAATTGTTTTTTAGAAAATGTGGTAGTAAAAAGTGGGGTAACTATTGGCGCAAATTGTGTGTTGAGTGGGGTGAATGTTGATAAAAATATATTGCATAGTACTACGCAAATTAACACACAACAATAATTTTAGGTACTATGCAATGATTGCATAGTACTATAAAATTAAGCAAAAATCATATAAAAATAACAAAAAAATGAGCATTTTTGCTCATTTCTTTTAATTTATCTTGAATTTTGTATATTATGTGCAGATGCGGTGTCTTTAATAATTGTTTGCCTATCGCCACTGTATGACTAGTAATTAAACCGTTATCATCAATTAAAAGATAGTTTTCTATATAAAAAATAAGCAAAAATTAGTAAAAATTTGCAAAAACAACGAAAAAATCACTAATTTTAACAAAAATCATCAATTTTTAATTATCTAGGTTTATTTGCGCTAGTTGGATATTTATTTTCCTTGTTAGACTTGTGTAGGTGACTAGGTTTGTAGAATAATCATTTTCATCGGCTAAAAATTGAAGCAGACCCGAAATTTGTAATGCAAGATTATATATTTTTCTAAGTGGGTGGTTTTGGCTTTCTTTTGAGGTCAAATTAATAATATCGGCAAGTTGTTCGGCGCGTTGTCGCCATAGTAGGTTTAGTTGAGTCACCCGCACTTGTGCGGTGCTTTCTGTAATAGTACTTGTATCTAGTTCTGTCGAAATTTTATAAAAAGTATCAATAGTTTGCAGGTAGTGAAGGTAGATATTTTCTGCCACTTCTTTTTGTTCGCTTGAGTACTTTGAAATAGAAATTGTAGGGGTAGAAATCATATCAACGCTACACTGCGTGTTTTGTGCCAAAAGTTGAGTTTGTACAGTTTGTGCATCTTTTGCGGTAGGGTAAAGCGCAATCAGTACGCGCCATTTGTTATTTAAAAATTGAGTGAGCCCTGCACCTCCGCGCACGCGATAACGGGTGGCTTGTTCATCAGCCTCGGTAGCATTTTGTGCGTCTATATCTATATAAATATAATAAAAATTTTTGCCATTAATTTTTGGGAAAGTATATTTTTGAATTAATAAAGTTGTTGCCACTATAATACCTATTAATATAATAAGGCACATAATAAATATTAAAATCTTGCGCCGTGATTTTTTGTTAATTAGGCTAACTTCGTAATAAGGCTTTTTTGGTTGCATATTCAATTTTATGTGAAAAAATTTCAAAATATTGCAAAAAAGTTGTCACAACATAGTTACAAATTGGAAATGTTGTGATAAAATATAGGTGTTTGTGAAAAAGCAAACATTTTTTGTAGATTTTGGAAAAATCGAAAACGCAAAAATGTCAACAAGTTTTTTGGGAAATTAGATACATTTTTGGAAGGCTGTTGCATATATAAATTTTTGCGAGAAAAATTTTTGCGAGGTGAAAAAATGAAAATTGAACCATTATTTGACAAAATTGTAATTAAGCCTATCGAGGCGGAAACTGTGTCAGCGGGAGGAATTATCTTGCCTAATAATTCGCAAGAAAAACCTCAAATCGCCGAAGTTATTGCAGTTGGTAAGGGGGAAATGGTTGACGGAAAACAAACTGTAATGCAAGTTGCTGTTGGGGATAAAGTATTGTACCCTAAGTATGCTGGTAGTGAATTTAAGTTTGAAAACGAAGAATATGTGATTTTATCGCAAAGCGATGTTTTAGGCAAAATTAAAGACTAAGATAAAGGAGAGAAAAATTATGGCAAAAATAATTAAATCTGGTGAAGAAGCGCGCGCAAAATTGGAGCGTGGTGTAAATATTTTGGCGGACACTGTAAAAGTAACATTGGGTCCAAAAGGTCGTAATGTAGTATTAGATAGGAAATTTCAAACTCCATTGATTACGAACGATGGTGTGACTATTGCAAAAGAGGTGGAGTTAAGTGACCCTTGCGAGAATATGGGTGCGCAAATTATCAAAGAAGTGTCAATCAAGACTAACGATGTAGCTGGTGATGGTACAACTACCGCTGCCGTTTTGGCGCAAGCAATCATTAAAGAGGGTATGAAAAACTCGGTTGCTGGTGCAAACCCTATGGTATTGAGAAAAGGTATTTCAAAGGCTGTGGATACTGTTGTTGCTGAGTTGAAAAAACAAAGCAAGCCTATCGAAGATGAAAAATCTATTATTCAAGTTGCTAGTATCTCTGCTGGTGATGAAACAATCGGGAAACTTATCGGTGAGGCTATGAAAAAAGTCGGCAAAGATGGTGTGATTACTGTGGAAGAAGGAAAAACTTTGGAAACTACACTTGATGTTGTGGAGGGTATGCAATTTGACCGTGGTTATGCAAGTAGTTATATGTGTACAAATACCGAAAAAATGGAAGCAGTATTAGATGACCCTGTTATTTTGATTACCGATAAAAAAATTAGCAATATGCAAGAAATTTTACCTTTGCTCGAACAAGTGGTAAAAGCGGGCAAACAAATGTTGATTATCGCTGATGATGTAGAGGGTGAGGCGCTTACGACTTTGATTATCAACAAACTTCGTGGTACATTTAGTTGTGTAGCGGTAAAAGCACCTGGTTTTGGTGACCGCAGAAAGGCGATGCTACAAGATATAGCGATTCTTACGGGCGGTAATGTCATTTCTGATGAGTTGGGTAGAAGCCTAAATGAAACCACGCTTGCGGACTTAGGGCGCGCACGCAGTGCTGTGATTACAAAAGATAACACAACTATCGTTGCTGGCGCTGGCGACAAGCGTGAGATTGGTGAGCGTGTAAACGCTATTAGGGCTCAAATTGAGAGTTGCACAAGCGATTATGACCGTGAAAAATTGCAAGAACGCCTTGCAAAACTTGCAGGTGGTGTGGCTGTAATTCGTGTAGGTAGTGCTACCGAAGTAGAAATGAAAGAGAAAAAATTGCGTATTGATGATGCGTTGGCTGCTACTCGTGCTGCTGTCGAAGAAGGTATTGTATGTGGTGGTGGCGTTGCGCTTTTGCACACTATTCCAGCAGTGAAAAAATTGATTGAAAAATTGAACGGCGATGAAAAAGTGGGCGCGCAAATAATTCTTGCAAGTTTGCAAGCGCCTATTCGCCAAATTGCGCAAAATGCAGGTATTGACGGCGGTGTGGTTGTAGATAAAATTTTGTCCAGTGAGCAAGAAAACTACGGCTACGATGCTTTGAATGATTGCTATGTTGATATGATTGAAAAGGGTATTATCGACCCAACAAAAGTAACTCGTAGTGCAATTCAAAACGCTTCTAGCGTATCAAGCACTTTGCTTACAACAGAATGTATCATTGCAAATGAACCAGAAAAAGCCCCTGCGCCTAGTGCCGGAATTAATGGAATGGATATGTAATTAGTTGCAAAAAACTACTTTTTATGTTAAAATGAAATTGTGCAAGTAATGATTTGCATAAAAATTGGTTTGAAGTTTGAAAAAACTAAAATTATGGAGTAAGTAAAAACTACCTCGTGTAATGCGGGGTGGTTTTTCTATTTAGGAATATAAGAGAAAAAAATACACGGTCGCTATTTGATTGTTTTTTGTATAACATCAAAAAGCGGTTGCATAGTGTTTTGTTGAAGGCTAAGGAAAAAGCACCTACCTTCAAATCGTTGTTGATATTCGCGAATGAGGTTGAACCCTTGGTCTTGCGGGTTGATATAAATAAGTAGTGAAGTAAAAGGCATATCATTATGTTCGCGTTCTTCTTCAAAATCAAATTTTAGCCAAAGCCCGTTGTTGAGTGCTTGTGTGGTTTCTTCGTGCAAACTCACACCATATGCGGGCATTTCGTGGGCATCGTTGATTAGATATAAAAATTCCTGCATTATCTCTTTAAATTCGGCAGAGTCTGGGGTAAATTCGTGGATAGTGCCATTATTAAAAATTGTGATTTTGTTGCTGTCTGAAAAGAAATCATAAAGTCTAAAATCTTGCAAATAGTTAACTGTACTCATTTTTTGTGTCCTCGCTATATATATATTATATATGATTATAG
>CAVBHV010000031.1:0-8248 GCA_963595385.1 bacterium | reverse complement strand
GTCTTGTGCAAGTTCGTTTTGCGCTAATTCTTGCTCTTGTTTTTCAAAATTTTCGGCAAACTCGCTTGCTGTTGGTAAGCCATCTGCGTTTTCTTCTTCTGGTTCATTTGCATCAGCCTCAACGGTGGCAAAACTTGCGATAGTATTGCCTGCGCGGAGTTTCATCATACGCACGCCCATTGAATTTCTGCTCACCTTGCGCACATCGTTAGATTTGATGCGGATAGTCGTACCATTGTTGGTAATCAGCAATACATCATCGTTTGGATTGATTTGGCGCAAACCGATAATGTCACCCGTTTTGTCGTTAAATTCGCCCGCGCGGACACCCATACCACCGCGAGATTGCAAGCGATATTCTTCAATATCACAGCGTTTACCAAAACCGTTTGCAGTGATAGTAAGCACTTCTTTGTCTGGTTTTACGATACACATATCTACGAGTTTACCGCCATCAAGGTTCATAGCCTTTACACCGCGCGCGCTACGCCCCAACGCGCGCAAACGAGTTTCGCTAAACCTAATACACTTGCCGTTGCTAGATGCAATCAAAATTTCATCATTGCCACGACTGCGTTCTACCTTAATCAACTCATCGCCTTCATCAAGACTGATTGCGCGCTTACCGATTTTCATAATGTTGAAAAATTCAGTGATAGGCGTTTTCTTGATAAGACCGTTGCGGGTAATCATCACAAGGTAACCCTCTTTGCAAACTTGGTCGATATATTCATCAACATTTTCGCCCAAAATTGCATCTTTGTAGATAGGGTTTTCAGTTGAAATAACATTGCCCTCTGTGTCAACTGCGTGTTCGTTATCTACTGGCGTATAATCAATATTGCGTTTGCCCGAAATCATATCGTATGGCAAGCATACAAGCGCCGTTACATATTCGCCTTGATTGAGTTGTAGTAGATTAATAATCGCTCTACCTTTACTTGTCTTGCTACCTTCTGGCACTTCGTATGTCTTGATTGAGTAAACCTTACCTAAGTTGGTAAAGAACAACAAATTGTCGTGCGTGTTTGCGATAAACAAACGGTTGATATAGTCGTTGTCTTTTGACTTGTGAGTAGCGATACCATAGCCACCTCTATTTTGCGTGTGATACTCACTCAAAGCCATACGCTTGATATAGCCTTGACTAGTCATAGACACTACCATATCCTCGCGCGCGATTAAGTCCTCAATGTCAAAGTTGCTCACATCGTGGCTAATCTCAGTCTTGCGGACTGTGTTGTATTTTTCTTTAATTTCGGTCAATTCTTTTGCAATTATTGCAAGCACTTTGTGTGGATTGTCCAAAATAGATTGCATTTCAGCGATAAAGGCACGCAAGTCGCGCAATTCTTGTTGCAACTTCTCTACCTCTAATGCTGTTAGTCTAGCAAGTCGCATATCTAGTATCGCGTTTGCTTGCTTGTCCGTTAACTCAAATTTTGTACAAAGGTTAAGTAATGCCTCGCTACGCTCCTTACTGCACTTGATTATGTGAATTACCTCATCAATGTTTGCAAGTGCAATCACCAAGCCCTCTACAATGTGCGCACGCTCTTTTGCGCGCTCCAAATCATAGCGCGTACGGCGTGTGATGACCTCTTTTTGGTGTTCTAGATAGTGGTAAAGCATTTCTTTTAGGTTTAAAACTTTTGGCTCGCCGTTTACAAGTGCAAGGAAGATAATCCCCATACTGGTTTGCAACTGACTGTGCTTAAATAATAAATTCAACACAACTTGCGGGTTTGCATCGCGTTTTAAATCTACGACAATACGCATACCTTGTCTGTCTGATTCTTCTTTAATGTCGGCAATTCCTTCAATCTTTTTATCCTTTACCAAATTTGCCATTTGCATAATAAGTTGCGCTTTGTTCACTTGATAAGGAATTTCAGTAATAACGATTTTTACCTTGTTGCCTTCATCTTCAATCTCGGTACGCGCGCGGGTAATTACCTTACCGTGTCCAGTCTTGTATGCCTGCCTTACACCCATTCTGCCCATAATAAGTCCGCCCGTTGGGAAGTCTGGCGCTTTGATGTAAGTCATTAACTCATCAATCTCAATATCTGGGTTGTTGATTAACGCAATCACACCATCAATGACCTCGCCTAAGTTGTGAGGCGGAATAGCAGTCGCCATACCTACAGCGATACCATCAGCACCGTTAACAAGCAAGTTTGGATACCTTGCAGGTAAGACGCTAGGTTGTTGCAAAGTGTCATCAAAGTTTGGCACAAAGTCAACACTGTCTTTGTCAATGTCGCGTAACATTTCAGCAGCGATTTTTGATAATCTCGCCTCTGTGTAACGCTGTGCAGCCGCAGGGTCACCATCAATACTACCAAAGTTACCCTGTCCATCAACTAGTGGCGCACGCATCGTAAATGGTTGCGCAAGGCGTACCAAAGCATCATAAACTGCACTGTCGCCGTGTGGGTGATATTTACCTAATACATCACCAACGATACGCGCACACTTACGGTATGGCTTGTCGTTAAATAAGTTTAATTCGCTCATACTGTATAAAATACGGCGGTGTACAGGTTTTAGTCCGTCACGCACATCAGGAATAGCACGACTAACATTTACAGCCATTGCATAAGCAATAAAACTCTTTTTCATCTCGCCTACAACAGGAGTCTTTATCACCCTAGTGTTGTCAATTTTAGGGTCGATAATAGGTGTTGAAGGCGCTCCGTTTTCTTGATTTTCCATAAAAATATTCCCTTTTGTTGATTTTGTAATTTTTCGAGCAATATAAAACAATCAAATTATATCATAGATTTTTTCAAATCTACCTATCTAGTCCAAACTTTTTGCATAAAAATCAAAACTAAATATTTATTACCAAAAATGTACCAGTGTTCACTAACCTTTCCCTACTCTCAATAGAACAGCAGTTTAGGTACTCAATTTCCGCTCAATCTCAATAGAAAGATTAATTTGGACAGAGAATTGATGCAGAACAAGGAGTATGGTAAAAACAACGAAGGCGCATATAGATTAATATGTAACTGAGTTGCTTATTACCTATTGACGCAACTATCGACAAATAGATGCCTAAATATCAAGGTCGGATACCAGTTTGGCATTCTGTTCTATAAATTCCCTCCTCAACTCTGGTTGTTCACCCATTAAAAGCGTGAAGATTTGGTCGGCTTCAAAAGCATCTTCCATTGTTACTTGCAACATTGTACGAGTTTCGGGGTTCATTGTTGTTTCCCAAAGTTGTTCGGCATTCATTTCACCTAGACCTTTGTAGCGTTGCAACTCATACCCCTTGCGGTCGAGGCTGTCTAGATAAAGATTTAGGTCATCATCATTAAAGAAATAGCGGTCACCTGTTGGGCGTTTTACACGATATAGAGGCGGTTGCGCAATGTATATGTGCCCGTGTTCGATAAGTGGGCGCATAAAGCGGAAAAAGAATGTAAGCATAAGTATGCGAATGTGGCTACCATCTACATCGGCATCGGTCATACAAATGATTTTGTCATAACGCAATTTACTCTCATCAAATTCGTTACTGATACCGCAACCAAACGCAGTAATCATCGCTTTGATTTCGTTGTTTTCAAGCACGCGGTGAAGTCTAGCCTTTTCTACATTCAAAATTTTACCACGCAATGGCAAAATGGCTTGATACTTGCGGTCACGACCTTCTTTTGCAGTACCTCCCGCACTATCACCCTCTACTAGGTAGATTTCGCAGTCTTTTGCAACTTTGCTTGTACAGTCTGCAAGTTTGCCTGGTAAAGTAGTTGATTCAAGTATCCCTTTTCTACGGGTCAAATCACGCGCAGAACGGGCGGCATCGCGGGCGCGCTGAGCAGTTACACATTTAAGCACCAACTCGCGCGCTGGCACTGGGTTTTCTTCCAAATAAGCGCCAAATTCTTCGGTCATTACCTTTTCGACATAACCGCGCATTTCGGAATTGCCTAGTTTGGTCTTTGTCTGTCCCTCAAATTGCGGGTCGGTAAGTTTTACTGAAATAATTGCAGTGATACCCTCGCGGACATCTTCACCGCTTAATTTTTCGTTTTCCTTTAAGATTTTGTTTTGCACGCCGTAGTCGTTGATTATCTTTGTAAGGCTATTTTTAAAGCCTACCAAGTGCGTTCCACCCTCTTCGGTATTTATGTTGTTTGCGTATGCGTGCAACACTTCGTTGTAGCCATCGTTGTATTGAAAACAAATCTCTACTTGGTGGTCATCACCCTCTTTGTTGATATAAATAGGCTTGTCAAAAAGCGTTTCTCTACCCTTGTTTAGAGCATCTACAAATTCAACAATACCGCCTTCGTAGTGGAATGTTTCACTGCGCTCGCGCCCCTCACGCTCATCGGTAAGGCTAAGCGACAAACCTTTATTTAGGAAAGCAATTTCCTTAAAGCGCAATTTTAGTGTTTCGTAGTTAAAGTCCACTGTTTCAAATATTTCAGGGTCGGGCAAAAATGTAACTTGCGTACCCGTTTCGTTTGTATTACCCACAACAGTAAGCGGATTTTGCGGAATACCGCGCTTGTAGTCTTGGTGATAAATCTTGCCGTTTTGATATACATCGACTTCTAGGTCGGTACTAAGCGCATTAACAACACTTAAACCCACGCCGTGCAATCCACCACTGATTTTATAGCCTTTGCCTCCAAATTTACCACCAGCGTGGAGTTTGGTCAGTACAACTTCAACAGCGGATTTGTGTTCTGTCTTGTGCATACCCGTAGGGATACCACGACCATTATCGCGCACACAGCACGCGCCATTTTTCATCAAAGTAACGGTAATCTTGTTGCAATAGCCTGCAAGTGCTTCATCAATCGAGTTGTCCACTATCTCGATAATCAAATGTTGTAGTCCGCGCTCATCGGTACTACCTATGTACATACCTGGTCTTTTGCGCACTGGGTCCAGCCCTTCCAACACTTGAATAGCATCTTCGGTGTATTGCTCAGTAATTTTTTGTGTCATAAATAAACCTCTAAAATATTTTTTAATCGTTCGGGCAAAAAGTAAATAATTTACTCATATTATACCATAAAACTATGGAAATTTGGCTATTTAAACCAAAGTTTTTTAAAAGATTATGCAAAGAAATTAGTTAACCATTTTACTTAGTTAGGTTGTGGAGTTTGTCGGTTGCGGAAGTTATCTTATCTTTTAGGTTTTCCGTTTTGTTTTTGACTTTTTCCACGCCACTATTTATGGCAGTGTGTAATTTTTGAGCATTTTCCTTTGCAATTTGAGAAAATTTCTTTAAAAAGGTCTTGTCCCCCTCTTTTTTAACGGTCAAAGTGCAAGCAAACGGAATATTTTTGATTGCATTTTCAGTTTCTGCGCGTTGGCTTGCGGTTTGGTAAGTTTTTGGGTCGGGAATTTCCTTTAAACCACTTTCGTTATACTTTAAAATGACCTCGTTAAATGAATCTTGTATTTCTTCTATTATAGGTCTATTTTGCGGGTCATAGACATCGTAAAATAGCCCTAAGGTAAAACTCAAATTATTTTGATTTGCCAAAAAACTAGATAGGTCGTTGTAGCGGTTTATTTGCTCTTGCGTGAGTAAATCGTGGTCCAATAACTCATTAAATCTGTTATCGCAATAATCGAGCAAGCGTATCCACGCGCTCGCAAGTTGAGGAGCGTTTACTTCTTCAAATTTAGGGTCATCTATATGTTCGTTTGCAAGCAAAGCGCTCACGAAATCAAAATACACGGTTTCCATTTTTTCGAGTTCGGCTAAATCTAGTTTTTCACCGCACCTTCCTGTTATTAATTCATTTCGCCACTCGCCGTTGCCTATCACATCAAAAATACCACCAACTGCGGTTAGCATCACATAAGGGTATTCGCAATTACAATGATAATCAAAATTCAACTTATCAAAAAAGCCAAATTTTTCTGCCAAATCGCACGACCATTCATCGACAATGCTTTCCTCTTTGTATTTTTGGTATGTATTTACTTGATACGCAAAAGAACAATGCTCATCGTCCCAAACAAAATGAGTTTGAAACATACTGCCTACTCTCTCCAAATACTGCAAATCGTGCGCCCACAAATCTTCGTTTGGACACTCGACATAATTCCCTAGTTCATATTTAAACATATCTTCTTTTGCGTAAGCGTGTAACATTTCGTGTATAAAAGATTGCCTACCACCTACCTTGTCCATTTCGGCAAGAATATCCTCAGGAATTTCTCTATCTACTATGTAATTATGCTCATTTTGCAAATATTCGGTAGCATACTTTGTAAATATATTTCTCTCATCTAGTTGCTCGGCGGTAGGTCTAAATTTATCTAAATTTACATCACTATCTAAACTAAGCAAATACTCAAATGCGTGCTGTTTTTCCTCATCGGTATAATCAACTAGATTAAATTCTTGGTCTAGATGCTTAGTCTGCATCACGATATTGTTGACTACTTTTTGATTAAGGTCGTATGTGCGCCCAGTATATGCACGCGTTTGCGAAGCAGTACACATATCGTCACTAGTATCAATGTTGTCTAAATTTACAAAAGTGTGCTGTAAACTATCAAATAGCCTCTCGCGCTCAGCAGGATACGCGCTAATCAACTCGCGATACATAGGTTTCGCTATCCAGCCGTAAGTACCTAATTTGTGGCGAATACGCGCATCATCTGCAAAAAATTTTTCTTCCTTTTTGTCAAATTCCATTTTTCACCGTTTCCACTATTTTTTATTGTTTAGCGATAAATTTATTCGTTAAAATCGCTTTCAGGCTCTTGCTCCAACATTTGCTCCATAAGTTCTTGCCCGCCCGCGATTATATCGGTTTCAGGGGTTGCGTTGCCCTTGTCGATTTCCATTTCAGTAACTACGCCGTTTTCCACCTTAAAGAGTTTGTCTGGCACTGCGGGGTAGTCCCATTCGGTACAAGTAATTACCGTATCAAAGCGTTTGCAATAATCCATCAACTGCTTGCGCCTTTTTTCATCAAGTTCACTCAGCACATCATCAAGAAATAGTATCGGCTTTTCGCCGTAAAAGCGTGATAGCATAAACACTTCCGCAAGTTTCATAGCAAGCGTAGCGGTACGCTGTTGGCCCAGACTCCCAGCGGTGCGCAAGTTTATCCACGAATATTTTTCCGTCCTACGGTCGCCTCCTGGTACTGTCTGCGTAATGTATCCTAATTTTATCTCAATGTCATCGAGGTGCGCCCCAACATTTGATGTCTTTGTAGCCACATCGCGCACATAACTTGCGCGAACCTTTTGTTGGTACACATCATCAAAATCGTTTACATTTATATCAGTCAATCTATCAAAAAAAGTGCGATATGTGAGGTGCAAAGTTTCTTTATTGTCGGTCAAAATTCGCATAGCGATAGAGGCTAACCTATCAATATGTCTAATAAATAGCGAACGCCTCAGCATTACGCGCGTGCTGTATGCGCTAATTTGTCTATCCCACGGTACGAGCGCACGGTCGTAGCAATTTGCATTTTTGATTGAACGCAAAATTGCATTTCGCTGTTTGAGCGCGTGTTGCATATTGCGCAAATTATTCATATAGCCGTTTCCTATTTGGCAATTTATAATATCCATATAACGCCTACGATACTGCGGACCACCACGCACGATATTTATCTCATCAGGGCTAAAATAAACGCTCGCAAAGTTGCCCACAATGTCACTCACCTTTTGACTAGGCACGCCATCAAGCACAACAATCTTGCCTTTGGTTTGGTGAATATTTACCCCAACAGAGCGCGGAGCCTCACCGCGAATATAATCAAGGTTTATCTCTGCCGAACGCTTGCCAGCGCGGATAGTTTCCGCATCTTTCCTTGTACGCGGACTGCGCCCGATTGAGCAAATGTGCAATGCCTCCAAAATGTTGGTTTTGCCCGCACCATTCGCCCCGCAAATAACATTCAGCCCTTTACCAAAATGTATCTCTGCGTCTTCAAGGTTTCTAAAATCTTTTACCTTTAATTTTTCAATTCTCATAATCAAGCACCTTTTAGCCTGTGATATTGTTCTCTCTTTATTTCTTTTGCGCGAAAATTACTCAAATTATTGCTAATTTTGCCAATTTCATACGCGCGCGTACATACGCGTGCGCGCGCACGCGCGTGAAATAAAAAAAGAGAGAACAAACAATAAATTGCGGTTATCCGCGTATAGACAGACTAGTCAATGTAATAGTCCACTATAATGAGCATTTGTTTTAAAAAAATGAGTATTATTTTTTTTGGACAAATTAGAATAC
>CAVBHV010000030.1:0-8356 GCA_963595385.1 bacterium | reverse complement strand
ACTGAAAAAGTTATTATATAATTGAGTCAATTTTTGTTTTATTTTTGTCAATCAATTTGTCCATAAGTTTCACAATATTTGGCAAGGTAAAACCAAATTTGCGATACAAGTCAACAGGCTTTCCGCTTTCACCGAATGAATTTATGCCCAACACAAAACCATCAAATCCAGCCACTTTGTACCACCCAGCAGTTACACCTGCTTCAATAACTAACCTACAAGTCATACGGCTAGGCAACACTTTTTCACGATATTTTTTCTCTTGTGTAAAGAATAGTTCACGGTTTGGCATACTCACAACCCTAATTGATAAATCATCTTTTTCGATTGCCTTTTGCGCTTGAATAGCAAGTTCCACCTCGCTACCAGTAGCAACTATAATGCCGTTTAACTCTTTTTTGTTTTTCTCTGTGCTAACGATATATCCACCAAAAGCAGTGCCTTCTATGCTTGAATTTTCCAACTGAGGCAATTTTTGCCTAGATAAAATTATCACAGTTGTGCCTTCGTTTTGCAATGCAAATTGATACGAAGCGATTACCTCGTTTGCATCGGCTGGTCTAAAAACTTGAAGATTTGGTATCAATCTTAGACTTTCTGTTTGTTCGATAGGTTGGTGAGTTGTTCCGTCCTCGCCTACCGCAATACTATCGTGCGTAAAGATGAAGATATTTTTCAAATTCATCATCGCACTCATTCTTATGCTATAACGCATATAATCGGAAAAAACAGTAAAGGTAGAGCAAAATGGCAACAAACCGCCGTGCAACGCAAGCCCATTTGAAATGCCCGCCATTGCGTGTTCGCGCACACCGTAAGCAATATTTCTTCCATTCAAATTTTCACTACCAAAATATCCACTATCTTCAATGTACGCAAGAGTGCTTTTCGACAAATCAGCACTGCCACCCACCAGCGCAGGTAAATTTTTTGCAATTTGATTTAGCACTTTATGCCCTATTTCGCGCGTAGATAATTCACCATTAAAGTCCATTTTACTTAATTTTGAAACAGCCTTTTTAGTGTCAAAATATATTTCTTTCCATTCTAAACCAAATTTCGATTTATACTTGCTACTTAATTTTTGCCAAGCATAATAATTATTTAATTTATTATTTACCAAAGTTTGACAATGCTCATAGACATCATTATCGACAGCAAACGCTTCTGTATTTAGCCCTAAATCTGCTATCACTTTGTTTGCGCTATCCTCATCAAAAGGATTTGAATGGCATTTTTCGCTATCAGCAAAAGGGCTACCAAAACCAATCACCGTATTGCATATAATCAAGTTTGGTTTGTCACTTTGTTTGGCTTGCTGAATTGCTTTTAAAATTTCTGCATAGTCGTTTCCATTCTCCACTAAAAAAACATTAAATCCAGCAGATTGAAAACGCAAAACCGTATCTTCTGTCACCGCGTTACTTGTTTTTCCATCAAGCGAAATGCGGTTGCTGTCATACAACACAATCAATTTATTTAGACCATTTTTGCCCGCAAAACTAGCACTCTCGTAAGAAATTCCCTCCATTAAGTCGCCATCACCCACGATTACATAAGTGTAATGGTCGATTAGTGGAAATTTTGGCTTGTTGTATTTTTGGAGCATTTTTTCAGCCAACGCAAGCCCAACAGCATTGCTAAAACCTTGCCCCAGCGCCCCAGTTGAAGCATCTACTCCCGCAGTCGAAATCTCTGGGTGCCCAGTAGTCTTGCTACCGATTTGTCTAAAATCGCGCAAATCATCAATTTCCAAAAAGCCAAACAAGTGCATTGCGCTATACAAAAGCGCGCTACCGTGTCCAGCGCTCAGCACAATTCGGTCACGGTTGAGCCAGTGCGGGTCGGCTGGGTTTATATTTGCACTCGCATAAACCGCATACATAATAGGCGCGCACCCCAAAACTATGCCCGTATGCCCTGATTTGGCTTGCAAAACTTGATTTAAACCTAATTTTCGCATTGTATTGATAGTTTTTTGTTGAATTTCCATAACTTTCCCCCATTTTTACGCAAAAAAAGACACTTTTAATCGGCGTGTCTTTTTTCTTTTGCTAATTTTTTAAAAAACTTATTTATGCTTTTTAGCAGTTTTTTCACTGTTTTTTGCTCTTTGAAAGTACTACAATTTAGCACAATATCACTATTTTGCACATAATTTTTATCACGGTCAGTAAAGGCAATATTTGCTAATTCTTCATCAACATAATCGCCTGAATACTTGCAACGCTGTTCAAAATACTTTGGCGAAATTTGCAAATACACCACATAACAAGACTTGATAATTTGCTCAAAATTATCATTAGAAAACATAGTAGTAGGGTTTATACAAACGATTGTGTTTTCAAAACTAGTGACATTTTTTACAACTCGCGCTTCGCAATCTTCGATATATTTTTTACCCTCTTGCTCTCCCAAAGTTTTGAGTATGTGTTGCTGGTCGCCCAACTCAAATTGTACCATTTCTTCCACATCTACATAAAACATTTCCAATCTTTCACTCAAAAGTTTAGA
Organism: bacterium; assembly: GCA_963595385.1. Classification (GTDB taxonomy): domain Bacteria; phylum Bacillota; class Clostridia; order Christensenellales; family UBA1242; genus UBA7867. Next base: position 5,842 of record CAVBHV010000030.1, on the reverse strand, counting down.
AACATTTTTTGAGTAGTTGTCAAGCAAGCAAATCAGTGCGATATTTGTTTTCATTAATATTCTCCGCCTTTCAAGTTTTATTATACAAGATTTTGGAGAATATAGCAATTAAATTTTATCAATTCGCTAAAATTATCGTAAAAATGTAGGCACAAATTCATTTGCGATTTGCACAAAATGTGATAGGGTTTCTATTTTGTGAGGCTCGGGCGCATTATGTAAAAACTCAGGCTTGCGATAAGGTTGTAAAATATATTTTTCTGCGCCAACAATTCGTTTTGCCATTGACACAATATCACCTTCATTTAAATCAGGCGTAACAGTTGTGCGAAATTCGTACTCGACCTTGTTTTGTAGCAAAATATCAATACTTTTTTCCACTTCATCAAATTTGTGCTTGCATAGTGCAATTTGCTCCAACTTTTCATTTGGCGCTTTTATGTCCATAGCGACATAGTCAACTAACTTTTGTTCAATCAAATATGCTAGCATTTCACTATTAGTACCGTTTGTGTCAAGTTTGACATCAAAACCCATTTCTTTGATTTTGCGAATAGTTTGTGGTAAATCTGCGTGAATTGTAGGCTCTCCCCCGCAAATAACCACGCCATCAAGCCAACCTATTCTACTTGCTAGATAGTCAAATAATTCTTGACTTTTGTCCTCCGTTTCGTGCAAAAGTTGCGAATTTTGACAATACCAACATTTCCAATTACAGCCATTAGTAAAAGCCACGCAGGCTATCCTGCGCGGAAAATCAATCATAGAATTTTTGATAATTTTACTAATTTTCATTGCTTTTACCTATTACATTGAAGCAGAACTAAGACCTTTTTGCTCCTTTTGCAACTGCTCCAATTCATCTTCGCTCAAAAGTTGCTGTGGCTTAATCACAAACTTTTTACGCTCAAAATATTCTTCTTGCTTAGACTTGTTAAAGTCTTTTACGCAACGGAAGTAACCAACGACTCTTGACCAAACTTCGGCATCTTTGCCACAGTGAGGACATTTAAAGTGTTCGCCAGCGATATAGCCGTGTTCTGGGCAAATGCTAAATGTAGGAGTGATACTAATGTAAGGCATTTGATTATTTTGGAAAATTTTACGAATTAATGACTTGCATGTTTCCCTATCAGTAATTCGCTCACCCAAATACAAGTGCAACACCGTACCGCCTGTGTACATTGATTGCAAATCATCTTGCAAGCGCACTACCTCAAAAATATCATCGGTATAACCTACTGGAATTTGAGTTGAGTTTGTGTAGTATGGCTCGTTGCCACCAGCGGTAATAATATCAGGAAATCTTGCTTTGTCTAGTCTAGCAAGGCGTGCCGATACACCTTCGGCTGGGGTTGCCTCTAAGTTGTATTGATTGCCAGTTTCCTCTTGATATTCTACCATTTTCTTACGCAAAAGTTGCATAACTTCTTTTGCAAATTCTTGACCTTCTTCGGTTGTAATATCTTTGCCCATTAGATTGAGCAAGGCCTCATTCATACCATTTACACCGATTGTGGCAAAGTGGTTTGCCCAATATTGCCCGCTACGCTCTTTTACTGGGCGCAAATAGAATGCAGAATAAGGATATAAGCCGTTATCTGTTTGTTTTTCAATCATTTTACGCTTAATTTCAAGACTAACTTTTGCCAAATTTGCCATTTTCTCTACGCGTTGTAAAAATTCTTGCTTGGTCTTTGACAAGTAGCCGATACGAGGCAAATTGATAGTAACTACACCGATTGAACCAGTAAGAGGGTTTGAACCAAACAACCCGCCACCGCGCTTGCGCAATTCGCTCAAATCAAGCCTCAATCTACAACACATTGAAAGCGCATCTTCTGGACTAAGTGTTGAATTTATGTAATTTGCAAAATAAGGAATACCATACTTGCAAGTCATATCCATAATAGCATTTACTACTGGGCTGTCCCAGTCAAGGTCTTTTGTGATATTGATTGTAGGAATAGGGAAAGTAAATATTCTTCCGCTTGCATCACCTTGCATCATTACTTCACACAAAGCAAGGTTAAACATATCCATTTCTTTTTGGTATTCGCCGTATGTATGGTCTTGTGGCACGCCACCGATAATTACTGGACGGTCCTTTAATAATGGGTGAACCTTTATGTCGAGGGTAATGTTACTAAACGGACATTGAAAGCCTACACGAGTAGCAACATTCATATTGAATACCCAACCTTGCAAAATTTGCTTTACTTCATCATAATCAAGGTTATCATAAGCGATAAAAGGTGCACAATATGTATCAAAACTACTCCACGCTTGTGCGCCAGCGCTCTCACCTTGCAAAGTAAATGTAGCGTTTGTGATTTGTCCCAAGAAACTACGCAAGTGCTTTGGAGGGCTAGAAGAAATCTTACCTGGTACGCCTGTAAAGCCCAAAGTCAAAATTTGTGCCAAATCCCAACCTACGCAGTAACTACCAAAAAATCCTAAGTCGTGCAAGTGAATATCACCACTAAGGTGAGCCTCGCGCACATCAACTGGATAAACTTCATTTAACCAGTAATTTTTGGTAAATTCCTCACGCACATAGTTGTTTAGACCAGCGACAGAGCGTTGCATATTTGCATTTTCTTTTGTGGACCAATCTGTGTCATCAATGTATTTATCAAAAAGGTCAATAGTAGCCCCTATCAAGGCATTTTTTTCGCGTGCAGTTTTACGCTTTTCTCTATATAAAATATATGCTTTTGCGGTTTGCGAATGGCGGTTATCAATCAAAGTGTATTCTACTGCATCTTGAATTTGCTCGACAGTTGGTACGCGGTCGCCCACTCTTTTTTCAAGTAAATCAACTACTTTTTGCGCTAACGACATAGCCGTTTCATAGTCACTTCCGTTACAAGCAACTGCTGCTTTGTAAATTGCATCTGCTATCTTCTTTATATCAAAATCTTGATATGTTCCATCTCTTTTCAATACTTGCCCACTCATTTTTTGGCATCTCCTTAAATCCTAGTTTTGTAATTTTTTAATTTACATTCATATTATATTAAATACTATATATTGTGTCAATCATATTACGCAAAATACTATATATTGTGTTAAGTTTGTACTATTTGCACAAATCGACAAATTTTTCACTTTTTATAAAAATGCAAAAATTTTAATAAAATACAATATTTTGCGCATAGTTTGGTAGTAAAAATCAGTATGCAACTATTCATAAATATAAGAAAAAACTGCACAAAATTTAGTTGTACAGTTTTCCACATTTTTTATTTTGAAGCGCGTTTTATTGCTTTTAGTATGCTAGGAACAATTACGAGCAAGATTAATCCAGCCAAAACAATAATCGCAACCACCACATACCACCATTCGATATGCACTGGCGTAACTGGAACATATTCTTTATCTCCGCTATACGCAATCACAATATTTTTAGTTTCGTTTGCATCGGCACTAACTGTTTCCCCGCTAACAGGTGCAGTGTAGTCAAAACCGATTACTATATCCCCACTCTGCGCGGTAATAAATATATGATTGTCATCTACTCCATTGTTGTGCAGAGTATCCAAAGTCTCTTGATTCGGGTGATTATATTTGTTGTCGATACCGCAAGAAATGATAGCATATTCAGGTTTTAATGCCTTTACGAATTTGTCTTGCGAACTAGTCTTACTACCGTGATGCCCCATATCCATAATATCTACATCAGGCAAAGTCAAACTAGTATTTGCCAAAATTTCATTTTCTTCTACCTTTTCAGCATCACCAGTAAAAGCAATGCGTTTGCCGTTGTATTCAAGTACAATTACGCTTGAATAGTCGTTCCAACTGCTGTAAACTTTGGAAGGTGTAACTGGTGAATAGAATGTAAATGTGTAGTCAGCACCAATAATTTTCTCACCAGCAATCGGGAATTTCATAGTCGCAGGAGTATTGCTAGCGCCGTAAGTTTCAGCATATACACGGCTGATAAATTTGTACATAATGTCAGTTGCTTTTGCATTTGTGGTACTTTTTGTATAATCGCCGATTGTAATTCCGTAACCATATTCACTATTTAAATTTGATACAGCATTGCGCTCTTTTTGCTCAATCGCCTCTTTTTCCGCTATTGTAGCAATAGTATTGTCAGGGTCTAGCCTTTGTGTACTGTCTTTGCCATTTGATACAAAGAAAGTGTAAGGTCGGTAGATTGTTGCAACTTCAAATTCATCTAAAACATCAGGCAAATAATATACATGGTCTGAGTCTGGGTGAGTTAATACCATATAGTCGATAATTTCGCCCTCACCTAAAAGGTTTTGCCTAATGTAGTTGATTACTTTTGTACTTGTGTCGCTATCGTAGGTGTCGCTACCGCTGTCAATAATCATATTTTTGCCATCTGGCAAATCAATCAAGATGCAGTCGCCTTGTCCCACGAACACATAGTGTACTTTTAGTTTACTATTTAGACAAACGCTCGATACAGTCACACCATCGCCCGAAACCTCTTCGGTAGGAGTTGTAGTACTGCTATTTAGCCAGTTGTTTACCATAGGCTCCAATGTATTTGCAAACGGCAATGTACATAGAGCGATAACCGCAATTATAGCAAAAATTGCAAACAAAATTTTATATTGCTTTGCATTTTTATATGCAGTCTTTATATTTTTTACATCGGTTTTTGTAAGTACCGTGTCATCGCTATTTTTCTTTGAGGAAGATTTTGTGCTACTCGTTTTCTTTGTCACCCTGGCCGCCGTCTTGCTCGCATTGTCCAGCGCTTGCTGTGCTTGCTTCGCCTTCTTCCTCGCTTCGTTGTACTTGTCCCAAGACATCTTTATCATCTCCTATTTTATTTTTCTTTTCTTTTGCAATTTGTTTTGCGCGCTTTTGCATAGCCTTTAATCTGCGTACTGTTTCCTTGATATTTTCATCAGGAACGCGCATACCCAACACACGCAAAATATTTGGCATTTCCGCCATTGCCGAATCATAACCTTGCTGAATCATTGCTTCTACATCTTCTAATTTGCGCTGGTCGTATTGCGAAAGGTTTACTTTTAGCACATAGTCCGAATATACATAGCCGTTAATTGAATTTGATTTCATCAAGATACGCAAAGCGGCTTTCATTAATTCCAAATACTTTGTGCTGTCTGTACCGTAACCGCGTGTAGGGTTTATATCTACCGCCAACACAATATCAGCACCCATTTCGCGCACAACATCGGCAGGAATGTTATTCTTTAACCCCCCGTCATAAAGATAGCGGTCCTCGAACTCAACAGGGTTAAATATCCCAGGGACTGCACACGAACCTGAAATAGCCTTTGCCAAATCACCACTATCTATGCGCAACTCATTACCGCTCTTTATATCGACCGCAACTGCTGTAAATGGCGTGGAAAGGTCCGCAAAATTCCTCCCGCCCAAAATGTCGCGCACCATTGCTTCCAACTTGTCTGTTTTGTTTGGCATAAATGAAATTTTGCTAGTCAAAATGTCCTTAGTGCGCAAATTTTTGGCGCGTTCCTCCATTTCTTCAATGGTGAGGTTTGCACAGTACACCGCGCCCATTAAGGAGCCAACTGAAGTGCCTGCCACATAGTCAAAATGCAGTCCTGCTTCGCGAAAAGCCTTAAATACGCCTATATATGCTATTCCGCGCGTGCCTCCCCCACTCAGCGCTAGCCCTAGTTTGAGCGGGTGATAAACTTGATTTGGGTCCTTTTCGATTTTTCGCTCAGTGGGGCGCTTGAATAGATTTTTTAGCCAACTCATAAAACTCATACCAACCTCAAAATAATAAATATGTAACTAATAAGTTTTATACTTATATTTTATCAAACTTTGCGGTTTTTAGCAATTAAATTGATATATG
>CAVBHV010000029.1:0-8387 GCA_963595385.1 bacterium | reverse complement strand
GATTATATCAGCAGTTGGGCATAATGTCAACAACTTTTTTAAAGTTTTTTGAAAAATTTTGAGTTTTTTGCTAAAAATACCCCATTTTTACTCTTTTTGCAGTAAACCCACCCGTGTGTTTGTAGTTTTTTATTTAATATTGATATATAAAAATTCTAAAAAATACTCAAAGTTTTCGACCAACCACCTATTTTAAATACAAGATTTTTACCAAATTTGTCCAGATTTCACTATTATTCCCCTACTTAAGATTGAGGATTCTAATACCCCCCCCTCACGCGCAATGGTATATTCTCTCGACTACCATTCCACTATTTTATGATTGTAAAATTCAGCCACCTCGCGCGAATATTTTACTATCTAAATCAAGTTCCTTAATTATCATCTCGCGCATTTTGCAATTACCACCTATTAAAGACTTGCATTTTAATTAACTCTCTCGCGTGCGCGCGCGCATACGCGTACATATATATAATTATATACAATAAGAGCGACAAGGTTTTACATAACTTTGACTTTTAAATTTTCGTGTGGTATAATTTTTGAAAAATTGCAAAGGAACAATTATGAAAATCTCGAAATCTTGGTACGAACTATTAAAACCCGAATTTGAAAAGCCATATTACAAGGAATTGCAAGCATTTTTGGCTGATGAGTACTCACACTACACCATTTACCCTACCCCTGACAATGTATTTAATGCATTAAACCTAGTGCCTTACGACAAAGTGCGCGTTGTTATCATAGGTCAAGACCCTTATCACGCACCAAATCAAGCACACGGGCTTAGCTTTTCCGTACAAAAAGGTGTAGATATTCCGCCTAGCCTGCAAAATATTTACAAAGAAATTCAAAATGACTTGGGCTATCCTATTCCAACGACTGGCAACCTGACTAGCTGGGCAAAACAAGGCGTTTTGTTACTCAACTCAGTACTTACCGTGCGTGCAGGTCTTGCAAATTCACATAGAGGACACGGCTGGGAGCAATTTACAAGTGCGATTATTCGGTTACTATCCGAACGCAATACACCTATTATTTTTATGCTGTGGGGGAATAATGCAAAAGCACTAGCAAAAGAAGTAGATACAAGCAAACATTTTATTCTTACAGCACCTCACCCTAGCCCACTTTCTGCGTATTCTGGCTTTTTTGGTTGCAAACATTTCAGCAAATGCAATGAATTTTTAAAATCTATTGGCTCTACGCCTATTGACTGGCATATTAAATCTAACTAGAAATACTGAGAGATTGCCCCTTGTGGCGTACTCTGTACACGGAAAATATTGCAAGTTAGATTTTTTAAAGAAAAAAGACATACTGAATAAACTCATCAATATGTCTTTTCTTATTTTACTATCTTTGTTGTTCTGACCCAAATTCAGCCTCATCAGGGGCATAACCTATAACAATATCATCATGTACATCGTATTCTTTGTTGTTGATTTTCTTTTTCTCAGGTTTTACCTCATCATCAAGGTTTATATCAATCACAACCTCATCTGTTTTTCCGCCTTTAAAAGGTTCGGAAGCAAGCGCTTCTGCCTTTTTCTCTGCTTCAACGCGCGCACGCTCTTTTTCCTTTCGCTCGCGTTCAGCACCCTCTTTTTGCCAAATCTCATTTTGAACTATGTCACTTTCAGCAGACAAAATTCGTTTTTGCAACTTATAGCCCCAAGTTGCCCTATCTTGAGCGTGGCGCAAAGCCTGTCTTGACACAATTTCTTTTGCATCATCAAGTGACAATTCAGGCACCACAAACTCACTCTTTAATGCCAAAGCGCCCTTTTCGATATATTTCTCAGGGTTTGACCAAATGTGATATTTTAGCAATTTATTTAATTTTTTATTTGCTTCTTTGCGTTTGATTAAATTACTTCTTCTACAATGGAAAAATGAAGCAACAAAACACCCAGCAATTACCACTGGCGCGCCGTAAATAGTGGCGCCTAGAGCAACATTAACCAAAAGCATATTGTTTGTTTCAAATGCATAATTGATTACATTATCTAGAATTTGTCCTTCAAGCATACCCAACGGATTTCGCATATAAAATGATGCAAGACTAATAGAAGCAAGCGAACCTAATACCAAATCCGTTTTCATCCAACGGCGATTGCGGTTACTTTTTAATTTTTGCAAACCTAACGCTTTATGAACATTGCGCAAAGGTCTAATTTCCTCTTTTGAAGGAGTCTTTACACTCGGTTGAAAAATCTTTAAGTCACTATTTTTTGACATAACTATTCACCTCTTGTGAGGCATTATAACACAGAAACGAAAATCTGTAAACTCAAATTAAGTGAAAAAAGTAAATTTTTTTACAAATCTACTCTTTTTCTTAAATATTATTTTTGTACTTTTTCCTTGCGCAAAATGTCACGCGCGGTCAAATGATATGGGCATTTTATCTTTAAAATTTGTTGCACAAGGTTAGCATCATTAACCGCGTTTCCTTCCATATCAAAAATTTCAGTCACTATAAATGTCTTGTTGAAATTTTCACTAGGTGACAAAATTTCCAACTCATCACCTATCTTAAAACGGTTGCGTTGTTCAACGATGGCAAAATTTTGCGCATCGCTATCTTCTTTCACTTGCGCGATAAAGTCATATGTGGAAATAGGATAACTTGTTTCCAAATACTCTCTATCTTTTTCACCTAAGCAAAAACCAGTCGTAAAACGGCGGTGACTACATTTTTCCAACTCAACAATTCTAGCAGGGTCAATTTTAAACTCTGCTGGATTATTTTCCAAAATATCAAGAGCCTTGCGGTATGCGTTTACCACATTTGCCACATAATAAGCCGATTTCATTCTACCCTCAATCTTAAAACTAGTGACACCCGCCTCAGCCATTTTGTCGAGATAATTTATCATACACAAGTCTTTACTATTTAAAATGTATGTACTGCGCTCATCTTGCTGAATTTCGTACTCCTCACCATTATCTTTGCGTGATTTCTCAGTGATAAAATACTCCCACCTGCACGCTTGCACGCAAGCACCACGATTACTATCTCTACCTGATAAATAATTGCTAAGCAAACACCTACCCGAATAACTAATACACATTGCACCGTGTACAAATGCCTCCAACTCCACATCTTGTGGCAAAAAGTCGCGTATTTCTTTTATCTCGTTAATACTTAATTCACGCGCCAAAATTATGCGTTTAGCACCCGCATCAGCCCAAAATTTAGCCGAATACTTGTTGCTTGCGCACGCTTGTGTAGATAAATGAATAGGAAGATTTGGTACAACCTGCTTTGCTAAACTCATTACCCCCGCATCAGACACAATCACCGCATCAGCACCGATTTTTTCGAGATATTGCAAATACTCTGCCAAGCCTTCAAAATCACTATTGTGTGCTTGGATATTTACAGTAATGTATGCTTTTTTGCCCAATTTGTGAGTATAATTTACATAAGTCGCAAGTTCATCATTATCAAAATTATCACTAAAAGCACGCAAACCCCATTTTTTACCTGCAAAGTAGCACGCATCTGCTCCGTAATAAAGAGCAGTTTCCAATTTTTCTATGTCGCCCGCTGGCGCTAATAACTCAAATTTTTTCATAATTTTCTCCTTTACTTAAAACGCACCTCACTAATTCCATCACCAATGTGATAAATATTAGTGCTTAGCGTTTCATTTGTGGTAATTTTTGTGATAAAATCACGCATTTTTGCCACTGTACGCTCAAATCTAGGTTCGCTTATCGGTTTGCCATCTAGCACCATTCCGCGAAAAAGCACATTATCAGACACCCAAACTCCGTTTTTATCTAATAATGGCAAAATCATATCTACCATATCGACATAAGTCGCTTTAGGGCCATCCAAAAAGATTAAATCAAACTTTCTCCCCAAAAGGGTTGGTAAAGTTTTTAGGCAATCGCCTTCAATTATCTCTACACGCGAAAATAAGCCTAATTTTTCAAAATTCTCTTTTGCCAACTTAATATTTGGTTTGCTTATTTCTAGGCAACACAAATTTGCATTGCACTGCCTTAGCATACAAGACCCCGAATATCCTATCGCCATTCCAATTTCCAAGATATTTTTGGGCTGTGTGTCTTTGCACAATTTTTCCAAATATTCACGGCTTTCACGCAACACCACGGGAATTTTCCTCGCGCGAGCGTAAACTTCCATTTCATCTAAATAATCCATTTTATACTTCCAAAATAATAGGAATAATCATAGGCTTACGGCGTGTGCGCTTGAAGAATAGATTTGTAAGCACTTTTTTAACTGTGTTTTTGATTTCGTTCCAATCTTGCTTGCCCTCTTGATTTTGGCTCATTGCATCAATAATTACTTGTTTTGCCTCGCGCAAAATATCGCTAATTTCATTTGGATAAATAAATCCGCGTGGAATTAACTCAGGGCCACTAGCAAGTTTGCCAGTTGACTTGTTGATACCCAACACAACTACGCAAATGCCGTCCTCAGCGAGTTGCAATCTATCACGCAAAACTGAGTTGTCAAGGTCGCAAACAGTCTTGCCATCTACAATCTTTTCGCCAGCCTCAACATCTGGAAGGGCTTTGATAGAATTTTGCGTCACTTCTACCACGCTACCCACATGAGGCACAATGATATTTTGAGGTTTTACACCCATTTTGATAGCAAATTGTTCGTGATATTTTAAGTGCTTTACCTCGCCGTGCATAGGCATAAAGAATTTAGGGCGAATAAGTTTGTGTACAATCATAAATTCAGTTTGGCAAGCGTGACCTGATGCGTGTACATCACTCAAATCATCGTAAATTACCTTTGCACCTTGCAAAATCAACTGATTGATTATGTTTGTAACTGATTTTTCATTACCTGGCACTGGCGAAGATGAAAAAATAACTGTATCGTTTGTGCCGATACGAATGTTTGCCATTTCGCCATTTACCATTCTATCTAGGGCTGTATGCTCTTGACCTTGACTACCAGTAGCCAAAATTAAGATTTCATTGTCTGCATACTTATCTACTCTATCAATATCAATAATTTGCTTGTGGTCAAATTTAATCTCGCCGATTTTCATAGCAAGTTCCATAGTATTTATCATACTACGCCCAGCAAAAGCAACTTTCCTGCCAAATTTTCTTGCCAAATCCATAATTTGTTGCACACGGTGTACATTTGAGGCAAACGAAGTAATGATGATACGGTTTGTGCGTGATTCTTCCATAATTTCAGCCAAAGTTTCGCCCACAACGCGTTCACTCATAGCCATACCTGGGCGCTCAATGTTTGTACTCTCGCACATCATCAGCAATACGCCTTTTCTGCCTAATTCACCCATACGGCTAAGGTCAGTTGTATCGCCTGCAATCGGCGTAAAGTCGATTTTAAAGTCACCCGATACAAACACTAAGCCCACTGGTGTAGTAATAGCAAGTGCATAAGCGCCTGCGATTGAGTGGTTTACATGTATAAACTCCACATTAAAGCAACCAATATTTACCGCATTACCTGGGTTCATTGCGTAGCCTTTCATTTTGATTTTAGGAAATTCGCGTAATTTGTTCTCAATCAAAGCAATACTCAATTTACTAGCGTAAACTGGTGCTTTTACCTCATCAAGGAAGTATGGCAAACTGCCTATGTGGTCCTCGTGTGCGTGAGTAATGCAAATACCTTTTATCATTTCCTTGTGTTTCTTTAACCAAGACATATCAGGTATAACCAAGTCAACACCTGGCATATCAGGTTCAGCAAAACCTACACCACAGTCAATAACCAAAATTTCATCGCCATAGCGAAGTGCAGTAATATTGTCACCAACTTTACCTACCCCACCAAAAAACAAAACTTGTAGTCCTTTTCCCTTTGGGCCAAAGTTACGCACGCGTGGCTGTTGAGTTTTGTTTTGTTTAAAATTGCGTGAGTGTGTAGCATTTGCTTGCTTTGCCACCTTTTCACCTTGCACATTATTTGTAAAATGTTGCGCGCGCTCACGCTTTGTGAATGTGCGCTTTTGAATTTTGTTTTCACTTGTTAGGGTATTTTCTTGCCCTACACTCTCGTTAATTTTTTCTGTTTCCAATTTTATCTCCTTTTAAAATTAAATAATATCCTTTAAATTATTAAGATGTTCCCAATCTTCACGCTTTTTCGGTGAAATAATTTCATCTTCACCCGCGTAAAAACGAAGTCCATTAATATAGAAGAAGCATACTTGCCCCATTATATTACTAAATAATAGTGTCGCAGGAATTGTAAGCAACAATCCAACCGATGCGGTAAAGATGCAAGTCGCAATATTTCCTGCTATGTAAAGTAGCGTCATTACTAATTGCCTACTATAAATTACGCTAAAATTCTTTGCCATTCCCACGAAACTCTCACGCAACGCGCCCCAAACAGTGCTATTACGCACAATCATACAAGGCGCCCACATACAAAACAAAGTTTGGCGAAGTGCTATCAAAAGCGATAGCACTAGCACAATTAAAAATGGCGTCAAGAAACTAAGAATTGCAATATCAAAAGTAAACAAATACAACATTGCTACAAATACAGCAATTATCAACATATCCACAGGCCAAACGACCAGCAATTTTGCCAACTGCAATTTCATAGATTTTTTGAGGTTTTTTATAAAACAACAAAAGAAACTAAATTTTGAATTGCTAGACATATAACCATACAAACAGTCAGCAATCGCAAGTTCGCTCAAATTTATCAAGAACGAACCACCCAGCGTAATAATTACCGCAAGAATTATCACCAACGGCAATACAGTAGCGATATTTTGCGCAATGATTTCAAACAACGAAATTGTTAGTTGCGATATATCACCTAAAAGTTCATCAATTCTAAAATTCATAAAAGTTTGGCTAAAAATATCACCAACTTGCGCAAAAAAGCCCGCTTGCGACAATTCATCAATTAGTGGATAACAACACGCAACACCTATTCCACATACAACAAGTATTGAAATAAGCATATATGGCAAAATTTTCCACACTAGCGTGCCATTGCGCACAAATAATTTTGTAGAATCAGTCAATATCATAGATTACCTTCCTACTTAAAATTTCACGAACAAACGGCGTTTGTCGTAGCGTTTTATATCGTTAAACTCGCAAAAAACAATCATTCCCAAGATACATTCAATAGGCAAGAAAATAAGTAGTCCCAAAATATTACCAAGCCAAACTATTTTTAACAAAGTGCAAATTGCAATAATTGCAAATACAGTCACACACAACACTGCTTCAACAAGCAAAATCTGCCAAACATTGCGCGAAATTGCGTGTGTTGCATCTGAAAATGAAACATTGAGTGGCGAACCGTTTATCATCATACCTATACAAGTTTGTATAAATAATGTAAACGCACGCATAATCAAAAACATTCCAAAAATCAGCACGATATAATTAAATATTGCACTAAACACATTGCCTACCCCATTTTTTGCACACAAGAAATGCACAAAAAACATAAGTAGCATCATAACTAGATTGATAATGTAGGCAACAACTGCAAGAATTACCACAACTTTTAACACACTCAGCACATTGCTATTTAGGCTAAATCCGTTAACTACCCAGGGCTTACCCGTTTTGAAGTGTCTTTCGATAAAGCCCAAGAATAAACTCATCGACACAACCAACAACACTAGCCCTAGTATTATCCACAACACATCAAGCCAACCTATCCCATACACTGCGGTATAGAATTGTCCAAAATTCATCAAAGTGTAATTTGGATATTCCACCACAAATTGAAATAATGAAAAAGGTTTTAGGAGTGCACCTATAAAAATTGCAGGCGCGATGCAAAAAATCACTACATAAATGAAATTTTTGCAATAATAATTTAAGATATCTTTTAGATAATTCATAATTTTACCCCATTTCCGCATAGATAAAACGCAAATTTACAAACTAAAACTAACAAAATCTGCCGATTTTTCTCCCACGGCTATTAGACTTTTATACATTATATAATATAGATAGGGTCATAAAAACCCAAAATTAATCCTAACTTATTGATTTTATTATAGCATATAATTTATATTAAATCAAGTGTTTAGTATAAATTCTACCAAAACAAAAAAGAGAGGCAAACTTGCCCCTCTCGAAAATTTTTAACAAAAACTAATTGTTAGCATCAATTTTTGCAAAACCTTCTAGCACCTCTCTGCGCACCTCATAAACAGGTTTTACATCATAATTTTTAGCAACATTATCAGCATTTTTACTATCTGCGCAATCGCTTTTAGTTTCGTTTTCTACTTTTTCTTGCTCAACAACAAAATTTTCTTGTTCTACTTGATTTTCTTGTTCCATTTGTTCCTCTTTTTCCATATTATTTATTAAATTTTGTGCAGGGTGCGTAATTATCCCTAATACAACAAACACACCCAATACAC
>CAVBHV010000028.1:2614-9055 GCA_963595385.1 bacterium | reverse complement strand
ACTATACTTATCTTTGCAATTTTCTTCATACAAAACTCCCAAAAGTATTATGTTACAAATTATAAAAATTATTATTTATTATTGATAATTTTTTCAAAATATTGTATAATTACATATAATTTAATTCTAAGGAAATACAAATGGAAAAATATTTTATTTATACTTACGGTTGCCAAATGAATGTTCACGAAACGGAAAAATTGGCGGGAATTTTACAACAAAAAGGGCTAAGTCTTGCAGACAAGGTCGAAGATGCAGATGTAGTTGTATTTAATACTTGTTGTATTCGCGAGAGCGCGGAGCAAAAAATAATGGGCAATATTGGCGCAATCAAACCTATCAAAAAGACCAAAAAAGATATGATAGTGGCTGTTTGTGGCTGTATGGCACAACAAAAGGAAATGGCAAGCAATTTGCGTAAAAAATTCCCTTTTGTAGATATAGTATTTGGTGCAAACAATATTGAATTTTTTGGCGAATACTTAGATACCTACATTGCACAAAAGAAATTTGTAAACAAAGTAATCGAAGATGAAAATTACATAGAAAACGAGCAAGGTGTGCTTATGGTGCGTGACAATCCATTGTATGCCTATGTAAATATTATGTATGGCTGTAACAATTTTTGTACATATTGCATTGTGCCTTATGTGCGCGGTAGGGAAAAGAGTCGTGACCCGATAGAAATTTACAAAGAAGTAAAGACACTGATTGATATGGGGTACAAAGTAATCACACTTTTAGGGCAAAATGTAAATTCTTACGGTTTAGATAACAGCACAAATGGCGTAAATTTTGCAAAATTGCTTGATACTATTGCAAATTTTGAAGGCGATTTTGAACTTCGATTTATGACTTCTCACCCAAAAGATATCAGCGATGAAGTGATTGCCGTAATGGCAAAAAACAAGAAAATTAGCAAAACTTTACATTTGCCTGTTCAAGCAGGGTCAAACAAAATCTTAAAGGCAATGAATAGAAATTATACAAAAGAGCATTACCTAGAAACAATCAAAAAAATTCGCTCGGCAATGCCTAATATCACGCTTTCAACAGATATAATCGTGGGTTTCCCTGGCGAAACTGAGCAAGACTATCAAGAAACAGTCGATTTAATCAAGGAAGTAAAATACCACAACGCATTTATCTTTATGTATAGCAAGCGCAGAGGCACAATTGCGGAAAAAATGGACAATCAAGTACCGATTGCTACCAAGCGCAAACGCATACACAATTTGCTAGAAATAGAACACAAAATCAGTGAGCAATTATTCCAAAAAATGATAGGTACAACTCAACGAGTTTTGGTAGAAAATTGCGATGAAAAAGGCTTTACAGCCAAAGCACAATGTGGTAAAGTGGTGAAATTATCAAACGAAGAAAAAATCAAAATCGGCACTTTTGTAGATGTAGATATAACTGATTATACAAAAGGAAACTTAATAGGAAAAGTAAATGGCAACGGAAATAGATAAGTCAAAACTTTCATCAATGATGAGAAGTTATGTGGAGAAAAAAGAACAATACCCAAACACAATAATGTTTTTTAGGTTAGGTGATTTTTATGAGATGTTTTTTGAAGATGCAGAAACCGCCTCAAAATTACTCAATATTACTCTAACCGCGCGCGACTGTGGGGCAGGGCAGAAAGCACCTATGTGTGGTGTGCCTTATCACGCAGCAGGTACATATATAGCAAAACTTACTGAATTAGGTTTGAAAGTGGCAATTTGTGAGCAATTATCTGAGCCGATAAAAGGTCAACTTGTTGAGCGCGATGTGGTGCAAATCGTTACACCTGGTACGGTTATGGAAGATAACCAACTCACAGCCCAGAAAAACAACTTTATTGCTTGCGTAAGTAGCGAACGGGGGACCATTGTCGGTCTTGCGTGGATTGACCTCACAACTGGTGAATTTTATATGCAACAGTTTACTGGCGATGATGCCTTTTCAAGGCTTAGCGATGTGTTAGTGAGTATCAGTCCTAGTGAAATTATTGCAGACAAAGCAAGTTGCTTTAATAGTGTCAACTTGCAATGTGTAAAAATAGATGTTGTGCCACAATTTAGTATGCACAAGGACAGTGCTTTTGACTACGACAATGCAAGAAATGCAATTTTACGCCAGTTAAATATCAAATCGCTTGACCAAATTAAGTGTGAAAATAAATCGCAAGCAGTTTGCGCTGGTGGGGCGTTGCTAAACTATTTGTTAGAAACTCAAATGCGTGACCTCAACCACATTAATTCAGTAAAAATAGTGAATGATGGGCATTTTATGCATTTGGACATAAACACAAGATTAAACCTTGAAATTTGTCAAACTATGTTCGAGCGCAAAAAGCGCGGGTCGCTTTTGTGGGTTTTAGATAAAACAGAAACTTCAATGGGGGCAAGGCTTTTGAATAGTTGGCTTGAGCATCCTTTGCAAGATGATGAAGAAATAAATGAACGACTAGATGCAGTAGAAGAATTAACGCGCGATACACTTGCTCGCGCAGATTTGCGTGAAGTGTTAAAAAATACAAACGACTTAGAGAGGCTTTGCGGGCGTGTTTCTTATGGAAATTTAGGTCCAAAGAGTTGTGAGGCGCTGGGGGAAACTCTTGCGAAACTGCCAAGACTTAAAGAAATTATGTCGCAATTCAATTCAAAACTGCTCAAAACTTGTACAAAAAATCTGTGTGATTTGCAAGATACTGCGAGCGAGTTGCAACGCGCTTTTATCAAAGACCCACCAGCCACAATCAAAGATGGCGGTTTTATCAAGGAAGGCTTTGATGAGGAGTTGGACAAGTGTTTACTCGCAAAGCGTGATGGGCAAAGTTGGATAAACGAACTTGAAGCACGCGAGCGTGAATTGACAGGGGAGAAGAAGTTGAAAATTGCTTACAATAGAGTAAGCGGATTTTATTTTGATGTACCAAAGTCGATTGCTGAAAATTTGCCTTTTAGATTTCAACGCATACAAACCCGCGCAAATAACGATAGATTTACCACATCGGATTTGAAAAAGTTGGAAGAAATTATCCTCAATGCAGATGAACAACGCTTGACACTTGAATTGCAAGTTTTTGATAGAATCCGCAAAGATTTACTTGCAAAACTAACAGAAATTCAACAAACTGCTAGGCAGATTGCAGTAATTGACTGTATTTTGTCGCTTGCAGATGTTGCGGTTGCGAACTATTATACTAGACCTATAATAAATAAAAATGTTACCGATTTTGAAATAATTGAGTCGCGCCACCCAGTGGTAGAAAAATTAATCAACAATGAACGCTTTGTGCCAAATGATTTGACCTTTAATGATGACCAGCGCACAATTATTATTACAGGGCCTAATATGGCTGGTAAAAGTACATATATGCGACAAATTGCTTTGATTGTATTAATGGCGCATATTGGTTGTTTTGTACCAGCAAAAAGTGCTAGGATTGCTATAACTGACCGAATTTTTACGCGTATCGGTGCTAGTGATAACCTAGGAATGGGACAGAGCACCTTTATGGTAGAAATGAACGAAGTGTCGAATATTATTAAAAACGCCACAAAGGACAGCCTACTTATTCTCGATGAAATTGGTAGAGGTACATCTACCCAAGACGGACTAAGCATTGCGTGGGCGGTGCTTGAATATATAGCAACGACTATTCGTGCGCGCACTCTTTTTGCGACACACTACCACAAACTTACTGAACTTCAAGGCAAATTACCAGGGGTAGTAAATATGCGCGTAATGGTTAGCGAATTTGACAATCAAATGTCATTTTTGCGAAAAGTGGAGTACGGCAGTACAAACCAAAGTTTTGGCGTTGAGGTCGCAAAACTTGCAGGTATTCCGCAAACGATTGTAAATCGCGCAAAAGAGGTTATGAAAGACCAACAAGAAGTCGAAAACAAGGCTTTTGATATGGCAATAGAGCAATATGATTATAGTAATGTCGAAATAAAAGCCAAGTACGAAATGCTGGTTGATATTTTAAAAAATACCGATGTCAACAACCTTACGCCTATCGAAGCAATTACAAAATTAGCCGAACTTAAACAAAAAATTAAATAGGGAGAATTTATGGCAAAGATAAATATATTAAAGCCTGAATTATTTAATAAAATTTCCGCTGGTGAAGTGGTCGAAAAGCCCGCTTCTATCGTAAAGGAACTAGTAGAAAACTGTATTGATGCGGGAGCAACTAAGGTAAATATTCAAATTTACGATGGTGGTATTTCCAAAATTATAGTTAGCGACAATGGTTGCGGTATTGCGCCAGATGACCTAGAAACTGCATTTTTGCCACACGCAACAAGTAAAATTTCCAACGAAGATGATTTATACAATATCGCTACACTAGGTTTTCGAGGTGAGGCACTAGCATCTATCGCATCAGTAAGTGAGGTAGAAGTTATTTCTAAAACCGAAAATTCAAACGGCAATAGTATAAAGATTTCTGGCGGAAAAGTAATCGCGAAGGGCGAAAAAGGTTCGCCAAATGGTACTTACATTTGCGTAGAAAATCTATTTTTTAATACGCCAGCGCGCCAAAAATTCTTGAAAAAGCCTAAAAAAGAAGAAAGTGACATTACTTCGCTTGTAATTAGATTGATTTTATCAAATCCAAATGTTGCAATTAAATATACCGCTGATGACAAAGTAGTATATTCTAGTTCAGGTCAAGGACTTAAAGATGCGATTTTTGCTATCTACGGAGCGCAAACTATCAACTCAATTATTCCTGTCGAGTACGAGAGCGGAAATTTCAAATTGTCAGGTTTTTTGGGTAAAACTACTTATTTTAAACCAAATCGTACATACCAAACAATAATGATAAATAATAGGTGGATAGCAGATAGTATCGTAAATGTAGCATTATCGCAAAGTTACGAATCTTATATGATGAAACATTGTTTTCCATTTTGTGTCATTAATTTGACATTGCCTGTAAGTGAAGTCGATGTAAATGTGCATCCAAGCAAACTCGAAGTGCGTTTTCAAGATTCAAGGGCTGTGTTTGGCTTTATTTACCACGCAGTTACTGAAACTTTGTTTAATGATTTAACTAAAAAAACTAACGATGAAATTGAAATTGACACGCCAAAAATTGACCTTTTGCGACCAGAAGTAGTGCAAGTTCAACAACCTGCACAACCTGAGCAAGCCCCTCAACAACCACAAAATAATTTGGGAATGAGTATTATTTTTGACTCAAATCCTAATAGTGATTTTTTGGAATTACACAGTTCACAAGACTCAGTTTTAAGTGAAATAGTGATAGAAAAATTGACTTCCAGTTTACCAAAACAACCATTAGAAAATCTACAAACTGAGCAAGAAAAGCCTACTTTTATACCACAACCAACTCAACAACAACTCATAAAAGATGATATTGTTGATAAAGATGCGTTCCTTTCATCGCAAATTATAGGTAAGGCTTTTAATACTTTTGTAATAATGGAACAAGGTGAAAATCTATTTTTTATAGACCAACACGCCGCTCACGAACGCTTGCTTTTTGATAAATTTGTGTCACAAATCAAAAATAATGAAGTATCCACTCAGCCGTTACTTTTGCCTTACACTATTGATGTAAATCACCAAGAGGAGCAATTTTTAAACGAAAATATCGAAATGTTGCGCTCGTTAGGTTTTGATATAGAGCCATTTGGCAGTCTAAGTTTCAAGATTTCTGCAATTCCAAGCATTTTGCCAGATTTGAATGTACAAAACTTTTTTAGCAATTTCCTTGCAAATCTAAACAATTATACTCAAATGAAAAGCATTGATTTAATTCGTGATGATTTAGCAGAAAAGGCTTGCAAGCACGCCGTGAAAGGGGGAGATGATTTGGACAAAGAAGAGCTTATTAAACTGGTGCGTGGAGTAGGGGACGGTAATGTCACAATGCAATGCCCACACGGCAGACCGTTTTTGGTAAAATTTACACGAAAAGACATCGACAAATGGTTTAGAAGGATTGTTTAGATGCAAAAACTACTTATTATAGCAGGTTGTACGGCCGTTGGAAAGTCTGATTTTGCTCTCAAACTTGCTCAAAAATTAAATATGGAAATAATTTCTGCCGATTCTGTTCAAGTTTACAAAGGTATAGAAATTGCCACATCAAAGCCAACTAAGCAAGAAATGGAAAAATGTAAGCACCATTTAGTCGATTTTGTTAGCCCTTTTGAAAACTATAATGCTTATAATTTCGTATGTGATGCTAAAAATGCGATTGATTTCATATCAAAACAACATAAATTGCCTGTAATTGTCGGCGGAACAGGCTTGTATATTGATAGTTTATTGTATGGTTTTGATTTTGCTGGTACTAAAAATAAGCCGATTTTTGACTTTAAATATATATTTTTTAATGATAATCGAGAAACTATTTACTCTAAAATCAATCAGCGCGTAGATAAAATGCTAGCAAATGGACTTGTA
>CAVBHV010000028.1:0-2604 GCA_963595385.1 bacterium | reverse complement strand
TGTAAATGAAGTAAAAGCACTACGCAAAATCGGTGTTACACAAGATTGTCAATGTATGCAAGCGATTGGCTACAAAGAAATTTGGAGTTATCTAGACGGTGAAATTTCACTTGAAGATGCAATAAATTTAATGAAAAAGAACACTCGAAATTATGCGAAACGCCAACTTACTTGGTTTAGACAAGAACAAGACAAAGAAGAATGGCTAGCCCGCGACAGTGAAAAACTGATTGATTATCTAGTAAATTATTTCATAGAATACAAAAAAAGCGTCTAAAAAACGCTTTTTCTTTATAAATTTAGTAATTTTGACCCCATCTTCAAAAAATTGGGGTAGTCGGTAACTACATATTCCTAATTAAACCAACGACTTTGCCTATGATTGATACTTCATCAAAATACATTGGCTCCATTGCAGAATTCTCAGGTTGTAAGCGATAGTGTCCATTTTCCTTGTAAAAACGCTTGATTGTGGCGCTATCTTCAATCAAAACGGCAACAATTTCACCATTTTCAGCTGTATCTTGCTTTTTGATAACTACTTTATCTCCATCAAAAATTCCGGCTTCAATCATACTATCACCGCAAACATTTAGGATAAAAAGGTCTGTTCCTTTAAATAAATTTGCTGGCATATAAAACACATCTTCACGATTTTCTGTCGCAAAAATAGGTTGACCTGCTGTAATTTTACCCAAAACAGGGATAGCGTTGTAATTTTTGATAATTTCAAGCGTTTGCTGATTATCTGGATTCTCTGTCGATAAAATTTCAATAGCACGATTTTTATAAACGCTACGCTTAATTTTCCCTTGTTCCTCCAAATAGTTTAGGTAGTAGGTGATAGTTGAGGTAGAATTTATATTTAGCGCCGTACACATTTCACGCACTGATGGCGGGAATCCGTGTATAGTCTTGTATTTTTTTATATATTGGTACAATGCTTCGGTTTTACCGTATATTCTTTTTTGCATTTTTACATATTCTCCTTAGCGTTTTAAATTATTTTATCATATTTTATGTAATTTGTCAAACATTTGTTCACGATTTTTACACATCGCGCAATTTCACCTTGTTCGCTGCCTCACGCCTAATATCTTCACTCATCGCTGCATAGTGTTTTTTAGTAGTATTTATATCTTTATGTCCCAAAACATCTGCTACAACATAAATATCTTGCGTTTCGCGATATAGGTTTGTGCCATATGTGCTACGCAATTTGTGAGGGCTAATATTTTTAAGTGGGGTAACGAGGCTACTGTATTTTTTAACTAAATTTTGAACAGCGCGTGTAGAAATTCTTTTCTTCTGTAACGACAAAAACAAAGCCCTTTCTTCAGGAGGCAAGTCTTTTATTTGCGCTCTGTCATCTAAGTATTTTTTGAGTGCATCAGCAACTTCTTCTGAAAAATATAGCACAACTTGCGCGCCACCTTTGCGTATAACCTTAAAGCCGTTTACATTAAAATCTATATCATCGACATCAAGCCCTACACATTCGCTTACACGAATACCTGTACCTAACATAAGGGTAATGATTGCGTAATCGCGCGACTCAGTGTGTTTGTGGAACGCTTGTTGGGTAGGGGTGAGCGCGTACCCAGTTTCAGCCATATCTAACAAATCTACCATCTCATCAACTTCAAGTCGTACTATTGATTTTTCGTGAAGTTTTGGTAAATCGACTTTGTCTGTGACATTTTTATCAATCTTTTCCTTCTTGAAATAGTAACTAAAAAATGAACGCAATGTAGAGAGTTTTCTAGACTTCGCCTTTTCATTGTTGTGGTAAGTCTTGCCATTAAACTCGTACATATTTAGGTATTCCAAAAAGTTTTCAATCTGTGTCGCATCAATAGAATTTAAGTCCATTAGAGAAATTTGTTTAGGGTTGCGCCCCAAAAATTGGGGTAGCTGGTGACACAAATAATCAAAAAATATTCTCAAATCGTACGCATAGTTTAAACGAGTCAATGGTGTTGTTTGATTTTCTACACCAACAAAAAATTCACTGCAAAAATACGGCAATTCCTGTTTTAACTCACGCAAACGAATGGTATTGTTATCATTGCGTTCCACATAATATTTTTCTGACATACTTTAAACCTCTCCGTAAATTATAGCAAAAAAACGAACATTTGTAAAATAAATTTGCCCGCTTTTTGTTAATTTTTTTAACATCACTCTGTCTCAAAGCGTTTTAAAATGTGCGAATATAAGGGTTTAAAAACTTTCTAATAAATTTTATTGTATTGTCTCAATCATTTGTAATAAAACGACCGTACGGTGGGGAGGGGGCAATTTAACCCAAATTTTTATAAGCAACTCTGTGTGGGCGCATTTTAAATTCAAGTAAAGAATTTATTAAATCTTTTGGCATTATTTTAAAAATCGAACATTTGAACATTTTAAATTTAGTACTATGCAAAGACTAAAAAATTACGCAAACACGCAATAAAACAACTCTGTGTCAAAGCATTTTAAATTTGCATTACATAAAGTGAAATTTTTTATGACAAATTTATTTGACTTTAAAATTAAGAATGTTTTTGACAAATCAAATGATAATTTACTTATCAATTAAAATTTACTCTGTATAAACTC
>CAVBHV010000027.1:0-9105 GCA_963595385.1 bacterium | reverse complement strand
AATTAATTTATTGTACAAATCATCTGTTAGAATATAAGTAGGATTGTTGTTGCCAGCGCGCGCGAATCGATAAGCCTCTATTCCTGCACCACGAGGATAGGTTGGCAGACTGTGCAAGTGTACAATGACATTATTGCGTGAATTTTCACGCAACACAAGGTTGTCAGTATTAATAGTCTGCAATGATTTTGGCATATTTATTGTAATATTTTGGCTCGTCTCAAAAGCATTTAATGAACCAGAAACAGCAACAACGCCTTCACTAATATTTAAAATTTTTATATCTCCTACTATACTCTCAAATGCTGAAAAATCAATCGCTTTAAGTCCTTTCACGGTTGTGTAAGTATTACGCACTAATTCGCAAGGATATACATATTTTAGCGTTTGGGTTGCCTTGTCAATAAGACAACCATTCGCACTATACCACGACCCGAACTCAGTGTGATTAGCATCAAAAGACAACACAATTCCTTGGCTAGCTAACTCGCGATAATCACAATTAACCCCAGCAGGAATATGTACGGCTGTCACATTACTACTCAATTTTTCAATATTTGTGACACGAATATCTGTCCCCTCCTTGAATGATTGAATAACGCCATCGTGACGCATCGGAAACGCCTCATTTCTCTCTTCCTCGCTCATATCTCGAATCTGTTGAATACCTTGTTGCAACTCATCTAGTGATTTAGCAACGAACAAAGTATCATTAGCGGACAAGAATGAATACTTAAATCTCTCTTGTGAAGTGTCACCATTCCAATCCTCAGAATCTGCATATCGTTGATATATTGTATCGTAATATTGCTCTAAATCATTAAGACTCGTAAAGTTATATCTATGCGCTACCAAATCACCTAATGATACAGTTTGGGGCAAAGCAAACTGACTATCTTCCCCATAATATCCACGAACAGTCATAGTATCGCCCATAACGCGTCCTTCAATAGAATATGAGGTTTTAAAGCTAGAAGCCTGGATTTGTTCGGTTGGGTGAAACATATCGCGCACACCAGGAACAAAGTGATACACTCCTCCACTAACAAGTGCTAAACCAGCAATAACCGTAAAACAGATTGCAACTTTTTTTACTTTCTTTTTGTTTTTTGACATAATTAATTCTCCTTACTTAAAATAAATTTTTCGAGTACAATCATTGACTATATTCACTCAATGGCTTTAATTTATCTGCGTAATTTTTGAGGAAATAATCAGTCTTTGCAGTTTCAAGCAATTCATCTGTGATATAGATTGTTTGCAAACCTGGAATAGCCGAAAAATCACACAATTCTTGTATATAGTTTTCACCCTCTAAATGGACAAAGCAACTCTCCGACCCTATATACCATCTTGATTCTTTGTCAGCAGGCCAATTCAATACTATCGTTGTTAACTTGCTACAATCCTCAAAAGCACGCCTTGACTTAGCTTGAAAAATTTGGATGCCACCACTAAAAGTAATTGTTTTTAAATTAGGGCAACTCGTAAACACATCGCCATTGAGATGTACCCCAGAAACTGGAAAGTTTAGTTCTTCCAAATTTTGGCACACACGAAATGAACCTGCGTTAATAGTAAGCGGTTTTTCGTTTAGGAAAGTAATTTTACGAAGATTGTTAGTGGTATATAAAAATTTGTTTGGTATCGAAGTTACATTAGCACCAATTACGAGTTCAAATCCCCCAACATCAGCACCTGCATTACCAAAGATGTAAGGTTCTGTCAAATCGCCAACGCTAGGTAGATTACTATTGATTGTTAATTTTTTCAGGCCTCGCAAACCTACAGAAGACCACTCAACAGAAGTAATACTTTCAGGCACACTTATCTCTTCGATTTGTAATTTTGCATCAGGAGCCATTCCCTCGTACAAAGCGCCTAGAGTTTGAACAGGATATGTGACATTGTTAATTGTTACATTGCCCAGGATATTAATTGCTCCACCGTTCCCGTAATAAATGCTCGATTTTGCAGTATTTGCAGAACAATCCACAACATATAACAAGTCATTCACAACTTTTTTTGTTGCTCCAGCGGAATGCACCCAAAGTCGAGGTAACGATGCTTTTTGAGAAGCGTTTTCGGCATAGCGACTATATACATAATAATTAGTATTTGCTTGCAAATTTGTTAACCTTGATTGCGTAGTCCACTTACTCTTTGGAATTGCATTGACATTAGTCCAGACATCTTGTGTAGCGTTAGCCTCAGTCTCTGTAAGGTAAGCATATTCCACCCCACTAATTGACTGCATCTCGATGTAATCGTTTGTACTTTCGCGAAATGAAGTTGTCCACCATTTTTGCGCTTCTTGTTCCTCTTTATCGAGGGTTGTTGCTGTAATAGATATAATGTCAGATGCTAGTTTTGTGTCAGTTTCAGCGTAACGAGCATAGATTGTGTAGGTCGTATTATAATCAAGATTGTCAACTACCGCACTCACAGACCAGTTTTGCTTATCTAACGACCATTCAGCGCCAGCAGGTAGGTTAATAACTATGCTATTTCTTGTTACCTCCGAAACGCTTATCTGAGGAGTATTTTGAGGCTCTTTTCCAATTGTTATATCAAAACGAATACTATCACTAGCATAATGCTGACTATCCTCAGCGTAACGCGCTAAAATAGTTACCGTGGTATTATACGCGAGATTATTAAACACACCACTTGTTTGCCAAGTTACGCCACCGTCAATAGAATATTCGATGCCTGGATTATCGACAAATGTAACTGAATTACCATTTATAGTGGGTTCAGAGATAATAGGTGCAGACAGTGAGGCTTTGTTTGTTGTAACCGTGATACTTGAATAATTACTTGCATAAAATCTATCATTTTCAGCATAGCGAATATAGACTGTGTATTCTGTTCCAGGGGTAAGGTTGTTAAAAATCATATTGCTTTGCCAAGTAGTACCATTATTAATCGAATATTCACAACCTTCTATTGCTGGCAAAACTATTGTATCAGCCATTACGGACAACTTCGAATCATCTATAACAGGCACATTAGATTGAGTATATTTTGGTGTAGTATATTCGATTATTGTTGGCTCGCTAGAATATGAACTTGTTGTCTCAGCGTAGCGAGCATAAATTGTGTAGGTTGTGCTAGGTTGTAAATCACTAAATGTGGCACCTTGTTGCCAGGTTACACCATTATCAATAGAATACTCGATGCTACTATCCGAGTTGTTGATAATAATCCTATCTGGCTCAATTTGCGCATTGCCTAAATTAGGCGAACCAACCGTACTATATTTGGCAGTTGTAACATCGAGAGTGGTTATTTCGCCAGCAGGAGTTGCACCTATCTGCTTGATGCGAACGCTTATGTGATAAGTCGTGCCTGGTTCCAGTCCTACAAATTTACTGCTGGTTTGCCACAGTTGCTCATTGAGTGAGTACTCGCCATTTTCGATTTGCTCAATTATAATCTCAGTTGCTCGTATCTGTGTTTTTTTCGCATCAATTTGAGGCGCTTTTGGAGGTATAAGACTCACATTAGTGTTGACACCAAAAGCAGAATTGATAGTATCACGAAAATCAGGACTTACACCATAAGCAATTCCAACACTTGAAGCAGTTACGCCTAACGCTATAGCACCTGCAAGCACAATTTTGGCTTTGCTAGCTTTTTTATTTTTTATTTTCTTTGACATACGCTATCTCCTGTATAATTAATTGCTAATTTTCTCTATACTTGTAATATAGATTTTTATGTGGTCTTTTGCATAATCGGAACTTCCAGAGCTTAAAATCATAACATATCCGCTATTATAGTCTCTATCATAGTAGAATTTAAAACGAATAATACAATGTTCACTGCCAAGCGATATATTTAGTATTTCAGTAAAACTGCTTACAGTAATATCAC
Source organism: bacterium (assembly GCA_963595385.1). Lineage (GTDB taxonomy): Bacteria > Bacillota > Clostridia > Christensenellales > UBA1242 > UBA7867. The sequence continues at coordinate 5,226 of CAVBHV010000027.1, read as the reverse complement.
ACTCATTCAATATGTTATAATTCTGATTTTGCTTGCTTTCAAAATAGCAAACTTGCAAATGTAACTTGTACGGGAAATCGACAAAATCTTTTAGTGTCACATCATCGTATATCGACATCGTTTTGAAATCGAATATAACAGGACTATCCAACAGGTTTATGTCTAAATCTTTATAAATTGCCGTATAAGTATTGTTGGATAGCGCAAGGTTGCCCACCTCACTATCCCACCCAACAAATGTTTTTCCCTCAATAGTTGGAGGAGTTGGAATCTCAATCGTTTCGTATGGGTAGTAGGTTTTTTCGGACAAAATATCATCGTTGTATCCGATAAATGTTATTGTGTAGGTTTTTGGTACAATTTTGTTTGACACCGCAATTCTTGTCACTTTCATTGAACAATTTTCTAGCCAAGAAGTAACAGCAAAAGTTTCATCGCAAATATACTCGGATAAAGATAATGCTATTCTCAAAGTAGATAAATCAGTATAACTTGCGGAGCAAGCAGAAACACTAAATTTGCCAGAAATGCTTGTATTATTGAAAGGAATTTCTATCTTTCCGAAAGTTCTATACTCATTAACACAAGTTGTGTTAAAGGTATAATTTCCTAAACTTTTTTCTCCCTCAAACAACTCGAAATCAATCTTACTCTCCCATAAACCGAGATTATCTATTGAAGCAGTGTGATTCCCTGCTAGTATAATCGGCTCCGAAATAGCATTTTCGGTTATAGGCGAATATACACCAGTAAATGTATAATTGTTATCCGCCCTTTCAGGAATGGCAGGAGTCCAGCCTTTGAACACATAACCTTCTTTTTGTGGTATATTTGTTGGAGGCTCAATTATAGCGCCTGCACTCACTTTTTGCACATCTAAGTATTGATTGTTGATAATAAAGGTCAAAGTGTAATAACTAGGCAATATATCTTGTTCTTGTCTTTGATATTGAGACAAAATAGTGCGAATTTTTAGACCATTAAAGCGCATATACTCTAAAAACAAAGAATATTGTTCTTTGTCGAAGGTATTACTTAAAATTATTTCAACATTGCTTTGATAAAATTTAAACTCAATATTTAGAGTCAAACTGTGTAGCAGGTTGTTTGAGATGTCATAATAATTGATAATGTTTTTTGCTTGTAAAATGCCAGCAGAACTTCTTTCATAATCACTCGGCTTGTTGTTTACCAACACATTGTATTTTTGCTGGTCGCCATTAAACTTAATTGACTTATTTATCTTTGTCGAATATTCGTAACCAGTAGTTGTCTCATAAAAGATTGCATCGCTTAAATCGCAGTCGAACACATCGAAATCAGCGTATAAATCTTTTGTCGTAATGGTGCCAAAGTTTTGCGATTGCTGGTGCTTGTGCTCATAAACTTTGAAGCCACAATACACACCTGCACCAATCACAGCAATAGGAACAAGACACAAGATAAATATCATTAAATATTTAAAAATATTTTTAAATAAAGAGTTAAAAATCACTTTGTCACCTCCACGAGGGTAACATTTGAGTTCGCAACGATAGTGCAAGATAATCCACTATAACTAAAAGATTTTTCAACATCGCTGGTAACAATAATACTGTGAATTTTTAAATCACTAAACGCATTCTCACCAAAGCCTAACACATCTAAATTTGTTATGTCTATCAACACATCTATCACCAAATCTTCTTGATTAAATGATTGATAGTATTTTTTTGCATCAGGCTTCAACACAAACAAATTATTTTCAACAACAAAATCAGTTTCGTTTATGTTTATAACAGTTTTGTTTTGCCAGTAATCACTAGGTTGAACGCCTGTGTAATTCCAGTTGGAGTCACCCTTCACAACACCAAACAATGACTGAGACTTGTCTATTAATCCGTTCTCGCTTTTATTTACGAGAATGTTCATATACAGGTGTTGTTCATCAGTTTCAGGGCGGTGGAATTTGAGGTCATCGGTCGAGAAGTACTCAAAAACAAAATAATCTGAGAGGTCAAACATCAACACTTGTTTGCCGTATTTCAACGAACTCACGCAATCGAACACATCACGCATAAACTTGTTGATGTCCATTCGATAATACGAGTTTCCAAAAGGGTGTTCGTTAAGCGTTATTGCTTCCTTGTCTTGCACAACTCTGCCGAGTTGTCCTGCTCCAAAATCAATTATCCACTTGTCTTTGTAATCAAGGTTGTTGATAGCAGTGTAACTTGTACCACTCGTAGTGTTGTAGTAGTACGCATTTGCTGGTTGACTACAATACCTAAAATCACCAAAAAGCAGTGCTGGTTGTTGATAACGCACAAGTTCAAATTGCACTGTATCAATCATTTGCATACCACTTGAATACAAGACCTTAAACAGGTCGCTATACAACTTGTCTGTGTCTAACTTGCCACTTGTTGTTGCGTTATCTTTCGCATTTTGCACGCCTGAATCGGTTGTAGGAATAAGTGTATCGGTGTAATAGTTCCAGCGATACTCTAACGCTAGCACGCCATTCTTTTTGCTGTTGTCAAAGTAGTTAACCTCAATCGCATATGTCTGCTCAGGAGCGTACGAGAGGCTGTCCACATAGCCAGTAGCGCTGGTACTAGGAGGAGTACTCTTGAAGTAATAGATTGCGTAAGCGACTGAAAAAATAGATGCAAGCAACAACACAAACATAACGACAAGCACAAAAGACAGCGTGCGATGTGCTGTCTGCGATTTTGCATATGATTGTCTATTCTTCTGTGTAGGTCTGCGCCTCTTTTTTGCCATTACGCACCTCCGCCCAAAATATGGATAACCCATTCACGAGCAGGTGCTGACACAGCACAAGTAACAATCACACCAGCGCAAGCACATAACGCACCAGTTATAAACGAAATAATACCTCGCATAGACACTCCTCGAAAAATTACTATTTGTAGGGCTTGCTGGGTACGAGCCAGCGATACCCCATAATGACAGTCTCGGGCAAGACTGTCTTGCGATTTGGTCGCGTTCCAAAAATAGGAGGTGGAAAAAATAACGCAACACAAAAAGTGCATCTACTATTGCACGACAAAGAGTATATCATACACCCCCTTAACAAGTTTTTTCGTTTTCGAACATATCTTCTATGAAAAATACCCCCTACGGGGGTATACCAACAAAAGTGTTGCACGCTTGCATCAGGTAAAAACTTTTGAATAAGTGCAATTATTACGATAATCGACAAAGTGATATGTCAAATAATAACGCATCATTACTATTGAACAATTTGCCCATAAAGCAAGTTCTTCGATTGTGTCGCAACACACAAGTATCCACTCAAACTTGTCCGCACTTCTGGCTGTATATATTACCTCTTTTTTCATTGACTACCTCCTAACTATGTCAAAAAAATCAATCTCTAAAACAGCAAGTATCTCCGCCAACTGCTCGACCTGTGGCTCGCTTAACATAGCCTCCCATCGATAGACAGTTGAACGGTTTGTATGCAATCTGCGCGCAAATTCACTTTGTGACATACGCAACTTTTTGCGTTTGCGCCGAATAATATCACCACGAACTTTCACTATTTTCTCCTATTTTTTTTGTTAAAACGGTAACTCTGTATTTTGCGGTAACTCGGTCAGTTGTACTTGTTTTGTGTCCTGTGTAGGTGTTTTGTCTTGTTCCGTGAATTTGTATATTTCGCCACGATAACGCATATGAACTGCACGCAATGGACCTCGGCGGAATTTGCCGATAATGAGGTCTATATTCTTGGTTTCGGCAGTGCGGTCGCTAGTGTTGTGCAAAAACATAATAATGTCTGCGTTGTTCTCAATCTCACCAGATTCGCGCAAGTCCGATAGTGTTGGTGTGCGTTCTTCGGTGTCCAGCGCTCGATTCAGCTGGCATAATGCAATCACTGGTACTTGCAACTTGCGAGCCATTGCTTTGAGGTCCCTGGCAATGTCCCCAACATCTAAAAATCGGTTGCCACTGCGTTTGGCTGGACGAACAAACTGCAAATAGTCCACGACAACAAGACTCAGCCCATTTTTGCGCTTAAACTGGCGTGCTTTTGTAGTCATTGCTTGCACTGTGTTATCGGTGGTATCATCGATACAGATTGCGCCAGATTTCAAGGTTTCGCCCGCTTGCGCTAGCAACTGCTTTCGCGTTGTGGTTAGATTTTCAGGTTCGCGCAAAGCAGTATTTGGCACGCAAGATATTAGACTCAACAGGCGCTCGGCGATTTGATTTTGTGGCATTTCAAGACTAAAAAACAAACAAGGTTGCCCTAAATTATTCCCAACATAATTAAGCACATTCAAAGCAAAAGCAGTCTTACCAGTTCCAGCACGCGCGCCCACGATAACAAGTTCACCTGCTTGCAAGCCGAAAAGTACACTGTCTAACACTGGAAAGCCCAAATGCAAGCCTTGCATTTTTTTGCCTGTTTGAAGGTCTGAGAGTACTTCTTGTGTAGCGTTGCCGATAGGCTCAACCTCTTTGTTGCTGGCAAGTTCGATGTTGTCTAACTCGCTTGCGAGTTGTTGCAAGACCTCTTGCGTGTTGCGCAAGTCTGTTGTGTCTTTGCTCGCTTGTTGTGCGATTTTTGCGATTTTGCGCTTCAACGAATAGTCGCGGACAATGTCTATGTACTGTTGATAGTTTGTGGCACTAGGCAAGGTATTTGGCAGTTCCAGCAGAATTTGAAGGTAGTTCGTTTTATCCTCAGACTTTTTTATTCTCTCGATAGCCTCAGACACAGTGATGTAATCAATGTTGGAGCCTCGCGAAAACAACAAGTGCATTGCGACAAAAATCGTGTGATATTCTTTCACAAAAAAATCATCTGCATTAACTTTCGCGAAAATATCTTCCCAAATCTCGTAGGTGGTGGTGATAATCACCGCAAGCACGCTTCGCTCAGCATCAGCGTTGTAGAGTTTAGTTGACATATTTCACCTCATCAGCTTTTGAGGTGTTTTCCTTTTTGAGCGGATACAGGTCTGTGAGGTTATTGCGAATCGAATTGTTAAGTACCTTGATTGCTTCTTCTTTGTTTGTTGCTAACTCGCGCAACTGTGCAACTAACGCCTCAAAGGTTTCAACTGTTGTAACTTCTTTGTTGTTTCGCAAATTTGCACGCATAGATAAAAAGTCTGCAAATTTACTTGCCACCTCTTTATCTGCAAAATTTTCTGATAACAACTGTTCTTGATTGTAGCGTTCGCTTTTTTCTTTTGTATATATATTTTC
>CAVBHV010000026.1:0-9140 GCA_963595385.1 bacterium | reverse complement strand
ATACAAATTATGCTTTAAAATAGGTTTTTTTATTTTCTTTTTATTCTTTATTGTGTTTTTAATTGCTAAATACAACTCAAATAGCCCTATAAGTATCAAAAATATACCAAAAAGCAGTCCTAGCGTTTCGCTTTTTATTCTACCAACAAACAATGCGGAAACTACCGCGGTCGCAATCGCAGGACCGATAATAATGGCAAAAATTTTGTAATCTATGAGTTTATTTTTGGCGTGAATTATAACCGCAATTATGCCAGTAGGTATGAATACCAAAAGGTTCATTGCTTGCGCTAAATGCTGTTCTATACCTAAAAACATAGTGAGTATTGGTATTAATAGCGTGCCTCCACCCATTCCCATTCCGCCTACCAGCCCACCAAATAATCCTGCTATTGATAGAAAATACCAAGGCATAATTTGCCTCCTTTTTAAAATAACATTCTAATTCCTGCAATCATTACTACAAGTGCAAAGATATATTGCAAAATATTATTTGATAAATTTTTGAGCAAATATGCGCCCACAACTCCTCCCACAACTGAACCGAGAGTCGTGTAAAGCACCATATCCCAGTTTACAAATCCGTTTGAATAATAAACTATCGCGCTGGCAATACTTATCGGTAGCATTATGAGTATTGCAGTCGCCTGCGCCTGCTTATTTGACAATCCTATTAAAAGTAATGCTGGCACACATATCATACCTCCGCCTCCGCCAAAAAAGCCGTTTATGATACCTATAAACACGCCCGCAAACAACAGCCCCCATACTTTTTTAGCAGTCATAACGCGTTATCCTCCAAATATTTTAATAATATTAAATTTATCTACAAAAGTGTGCTTAAAAACTTGCTTTATTTTGCTTAATGATATATAATAGGTTGTATATTATGCGCCGAAATTATGCGCTTAAAACTATATAAAAGGTAATTAATATGACTAAAAAATGTTTCTCAACTAAAACTTTTATCCTCACTATTATTTTGGTGCTTTCCTTCATTTTTATGCAAAATGCTTGGTTCTTCGCTAGTTTTATTGCACAAAAAAGCACTTTTGCTAGCAGTGACAATAGTAGCCCTAAATCTACTATTGATGTTAGTGACAACATTAGCAACAACAATTTTGCTAGCACTACTGGTAGTTCGTTACCCGCTTCCCCTTCAAGTTGGAGCGTTTGGGACTCAAACACTCATATAAATCCTGAGGCTAGCGGTGTAATTGATTTAACACCAAAAACTTACCAAAACAACTATGTAGAAAACTACAAACTAGGCAGTTTCTCTACCCAACCAGTACAGCGCAATGGCGTGACTGAGCAATATGTATTGATGATTAATAGTGGTAACAATGGTAGCAAAACCGTTTCTATCAATTATGGTTACAAGACCACATCTGACTTTACACTTGCCCCAAATAGTTTCTACGCAATCAGTGCTTATGTATTTACTAGTAGCAATGCACACGCAAGTGTTTATTTAACTGGTACAGAAGTAGAAAAGACTGCTACAAACGCAATTACTGGTATTACTGCTACTGGTTGGACACAAGTAACAATTTATGTTGCAACTGGTACTGAAAAAGAAATCAATGCAGGACTACAACTTTTCCTCGGTGAAAAAGGCACTGAAAATACAAGTGCTGGTTATGTTTTGTTTGATAATATCACTATGACTCGCTACTCTGGCGACCAATTCGATAAAGTGTTGAACAGTTCTCCAAAATCAACTTTTGTTGATATGCGTCCTAGTTTTGTGACAGCTGGTAACGATGGTTATGTGGCAAATGGTGACTTTTCTACCGCACTTAACACTGACTGGGCACAACAAACATCTAAAAAAGCAAATTCAGCATACATCGCTGATTTGTCACTTGCTCAAAATATTAACGACAAATATGTAACTATCGGCACAAACCAAAGAGGCAACCAAAATGGTGTGATTTTGAGCGCTAATGGCGGTTACAACGCGATAAAATCTGCTGATATTGAAATTAAGCAATTACAACTTTACAAGATTTCGTTCTGGGCAAAAGGCGAAATTACTACTGGAAATATAAACTTCAAGATTAGTGGCAACTTACCTAGCGAAACTGTGGAAGATGAAACACCAGTTTCTGCTAGCATTACCACCCTTGCTACTGACACAACAGCCTTAAATAACTACTGGGGACTTTACAGTTTCTATGTAGAGGGCAACCCGTTGTTTGACTCAACTGTAAACCTTTACTTGGGCTTAGGTTCTGAATCTAGTGATGCTACTGGTTACATTGCTGTGACTGGTATAAAGACCGAAAAAGTGACTACAACTCACAAATCAAATAGCACTTCAAACTCTGCTACCTTGCAAATGTTTGGTTCAAATAGTTTGAGTTTTGCAAATGCTTCATTCAACTATGTAAATATTGATGAAGTAAACGCAAACTACCCTTACTCTCCACAAAACTGGACAAAATCAAACAGCGACGCAACAGGTATTAGTGGTGTAGTAAATATTGAATCTTCTCGCTGGGCAAATGCTGGATTTAGTTTTGCTCGCCCACAAAAAACTGGAATTAACGACTCTGACAATGTATTGATGATTCGCAATACAAGCAAGAGTTACCAAAGTTACAAAAGCGACAGTGTAAACTTGTCTGCTAATGGTTATGCTTTGATTACCGTAGAAGTTAATGCACAAAACCTTACACAAGGTAGTTACGGATACATTTTTATCAAAAATTCTAGCGATGTTAATCTTGCTACTGTAAGAATTGGCAACACTTCAAACTGGCAAACATACAAGATTTACTTGCGCAACTACTACACTGCACAAGACTTGACCGCTGAATTGGCTCTTGGCACAAGCGAAAATTTGGCACAAGGCAATATCTATTTTGACAACTGCACAATCGACACTAGTATTACCGAAGATGACTTTACATCTGCAAAAAGTATGAGTGGAAATGTTAGTGCAATCGACCTTGTGGCTGACACTTTAACTATGGCAAACTTTGATGGCTCTCCTGCCCTTTTCGATGGAAATAATGGCTCAAATACTGACACAAACTATCTTACAAGCGGTATGATGGATGTAAGAAATTACGAGAGTTATTTTGAAGGCAACCCTACCGCTCCTTCTGCTGACAACAACAAAGTAATGTACATTGGCTCAACTGAAAATGCTTACTACTACTTTGCTAGCAAATTGACTTACAAGTTCACTTCTGGCACTTACTACAAATTTACTGTAAAAGTTAGGACTGTAAACATTACTACTGATGCCGAAGGCGAATACAACGATGAAGGTATGCCAATAATTCACGGTGCTAGTATCGCGATTAGCGGTATCGACAAGAGTTTTACTGGAATTAATACAGGTAAAGAAAGTAATGCAGGCTTTGATGCCCCACTAAACACTTGGACTGAATACACAATGTATATCAACACAGCCGAAGATGTAAATGGTACAATTCAACTAGGTTTAGGAAATAGCACAATGCCTACCGCTGGTTATGCTTTCTTTGCTGACTTGCAAGTTATCTCTATGACCGAAGATGAGTACAAGAGCGCTACTGTTGGCTTAGATGAAAACAACTTACCTAACAACATTTTACTTGCTACAAACACAACAACTGATGAAGATGATAACACAAACACTTACAACTCAATCGACTGGTTTGCAATTCCTACTATCATTATTGCAGTAGCAGTAATTGTTGCAGTAGTTGGCTTCTTTATCAAGAAAATATATGCAAACAGACCTAGAAAAACTGCTACAATCAACAACAATTACGACCGTTTGCAAACTTTGATGAAAGATGTTGACCGCCGTGAACGCAAGACTGCTATCACGCACAAAATTAAATTGTTGCACGAAGAATTAGAACAATCAAAACAATTTTTGCAACAAGAAAGCGAAGAACTCGAAAGACAAACTCACGCATACAATACCGCAAAAGAGATTGCGCAAGACAGTCCTAGTGTGGAAGTTGAATTGCCTGATATTAAGGCTATTGAGGAATCTATCCGTATTCAACAAGACAAAATTGAACAAATCGAACTCGATATCAAAATTTTGGAAGACGAACGCAACCGCATAAATAGACAAGCAAAACGCGATATTGAAAATATGGATAAACAAGAAAAACAAAATTCTAAATCAAAAAATATCAAAACTAGGAAATAACTATCACCTATTCCCTATTTATGATTAAAAAAATAACATATTGAAACTTAAATCAATATGTTATTTTTTATTTATAATATTTTACTTTTTTAGCATTTTAGCCAAAAATCTACCCGTATGACTAACAGGTGATTTTGCGATTTCTTCTGGTGTACCTTTTGCTATTACTTGTCCACCACCGCTACCACCTTCTGGGCCTATGTCCAAAATATAGTCCGCAACTTTTATGACATCAAGATTATGCTCAATTACTATCACAGTATTGCCCGCATCAACAAGTCTATCCATAATTTTGACAAGTTTATCAACATCATAAATATGCAACCCAGTGGTTGGCTCATCTAAAATATATACAGTTTTGCCCGTACTCTTTTTAGATAATTCAGTCGCTAATTTTACGCGTTGCGCCTCACCGCCACTCAAAGTAGTTGCAGCTTGCCCCAACTTGATATAGCCTAACCCTACATCATACAAGGCCTGTATTTTCGACTTAATTTGTGATTGATTTTCAAAGAATGTCAACGCATCTTCAACAGTCATTTCCAGTACATCATAAATGCTCTTACCCTTGTATTTTACCTCCAAAGTTTCACGGTTGTATCGCCTACCTTTACAAACTTCACAAGGCACATACACATCAGGCAAAAAGTACATTTCAATCTTCTTTATTCCATCACCACAGCAAGCCTCACAACGCCCGCCCGACACATTAAAACTAAATCTACCAGGCAAATACCCTCTTTCTTTTGCATCAGGAGTTGAGGCAAAAAGTTCACGAATTTGTGTAAACACACCCGTATAGGTCGCTGGATTTGACCTAGGAGTACGCCCAATAGGGCTTTGGTCGATAGCAATTACCTTGTCCACATTTTGCAAGCCCGAAATACTATCATAGCGCCCCTCAGCCATTGTGCTACCATTGAGTCTATTTGAAAGCGCAGGGTAAAGAATGTCAGTGATTAAACTACTCTTACCACTACCACTCACACCAGTTACACAAGTAAATACGCCTAGCGGGAAATCAACATCAATATTTTTAAGGTTATTCTCGCGTGCACCCTTAATCGAAATAAACTCGCCCGTGCCTTTCCTACGAACAGCTGGCACTTCAACTTTCAACTTTCCGCTCAAATATTTACCAGTAATTGAATTTGGATTGTCCTCTATTTCTTTTAAGGTACCACAAGCGACCAAAGTCCCGCCTCGCTCACCCGCAAAAGGTCCAATATCTACCAAATAATCGGCTTCGCGCATCGTGTCCTCATCGTGTTCTACCACAATCAAGGTATTCCCCAAATCGCGCAAGTGTTTTAAAGTCGCTATCAATTTATCATTATCGCGTTGGTGCAAACCAATACTAGGTTCGTCCAAAATATAGATTACCCCAGTAAGCCCGCTACCGATTTGGGTCGCAAGCCTAATACGCTGAGATTCACCACCACTCAAACTCCCAGCACTGCGCGACAAAGTCAAATAATTTAACCCAACATCACGCAAAAAGTTTAGTCGTGCTTTAATTTCTTTGACAATTTGATTAGCGATTAAATTTTGAGCCTCAGAAAACTCGTTTTTCTCGAAAAATTCATACAACTCATCAATACTTAAATTACAAAGTTGAGTAATATTTTTATCAAAAATTGTTACCGCTAGTGCAACATCACGCAAACGCTCGCCGTGACAAACTTTACAAGGCTTGTCGCGCATATATTTTGCAATTTCACCTTTGATATATTCACTTGTAGATTCACGGTAACGGCGTTCCAAATTTGGAATAATTCCCTCAAATGAACCGCGCGTGTTTCCTGAAAATCTGCGAGTATTCCACTCAATGTCCAATTCTTCACCACAATTTCCGTAAAGCAAGATATCAGTCACTTCTTTTGGCAATTCGCTAAATGGAACATCAAGGCTAAAATGATATTTGTTGCTCAAAGCCTCAAAATAACTTTGCGAAAATAAACCAGTGTCCAAATTCCAGCCCGATACCTTAATTGCACCTTCGCGAATAGATTTTGACTTGTCTTTTACTATCAAATCAGGGTCAATTTCACTCGTAAATCCTAAGCCGTGACATTCTGGACAAGCCCCAAAGGGACTATTAAAACTAAACAAACGCGGAGTAATTTCTTCGATACCTATACCACAATGCTGGCAAGCAAATTGATTACTAAACACGAATTGTCTCTCAGGAGTCACTATTACTACCAATCCATTTGCAGTTTTTAGTGCAGTTTCAATACTTTCAGTCAGTCGCTTTTCTATGTCCTCTTTCATTACAATTCGGTCAACAACAACGGAAATAGAGTGTTTTTTATTTTTGTCAAGAGTAACATCTTCATCTAATGTATAAATATTGCCATCAATATCTACGCGCGAAAAACCGCTCTTGCGAATACCATCTAATACTTTGATATGCTCACCTTTTTGACCGCGAATAACTGGCGCAAGTACCATAATTTTTTCGCCTAATTGCAATTCCTCTTTCAATTTGTCCACCATTTGGTCAACAGTCTGCTTTGCGACAGGTCTATGACATTTTGGACAATGTGGCATACCTACACGCGCAAACAACAAACGCAAATAGTCGTAAATTTCAGTTACCGTTCCCACAGTAGAGCGCGGATTGTTGCTAGTAGTTTTTTGGTCTATACTAATCGCTGGACTTAGCCCATCAATACTATCTACATCAGGTTTTTGCATTTGCCCTAAAAATTGTCGTGCATAACTTGACAGCGACTCCACATAACGGCGTTGCCCTTCGGCATAAATGGTGTCAAATGCCAAAGTTGACTTACCGCTACCACTCACGCCTGTAAAAACGACAAGTTTATTGCGCGGAATGGTCAAATCCACATTTTTTAGATTATTTTCTTTCGCACCTTTAATAATTATATTGTCTTGCATTTATTTCCCTTCTTTTAATAATTTGCGTAAATAATTCAACTGTTCGCGCAACTCAATTGCTTTTTCAAATTCAAGATTTTTACTTGCAACTTGCATAAGACCTTTAATTCTGTCAATCTCGGCGCGCAAATCTTTATCTTCTACTTTTTCTTTATTATAATCTATTTTTTTGGTAATTTCAATAGTGTTTTTGATTTCTTTTATAATCGTTTTTGGAGTTATGCCGTGCGCTTTGTTGTAGTCTTGTTGAATTTTTCTACGATGCTCGGTGACATCAATCGCGCGTTTCATACTATCAGTCATATTGTCCGCGTACATAATAACCTTTGCATCGGCATTTCTTGCTGCACGACCGATAATTTGTATAAGTGAGGTGTCACTTCGTAAAAAGCCTTCTTTATCTGCATCTAGTATAGCAACTAATCTAACCTCAGGCAAATCTAGCCCCTCACGCAACAAATTGATACCTACGATTACATCAAAATCACCCGCACGCAAGCCATTAATTATCTCAATTCGCTCCAAAGTGTCTATTTCACTATGCAAATATTTAACTTTTATGCCGTGTTCCATAAAGAATGTAGTCAAGTCCTCAGCCATTCTTTTTGTCAAAGTAGTCACTAGCACCCTACCGCCCACCTCGACAGTCTTGAATATTTCACCCATTAAGTCATCAATTTGCCCTTTTGTCTTGCGAATTTCGATTTCAGGGTCCACAAGTCCCGTAGGACGAATAATTTGTTCCACCACTTGTCCAGCGTTATCTAACTCGTATTTTGCAGGAGTCGCAGAAACGCAAATCATTTGCCCTATGCGCGCATCAAACTCATCAAAAGTAAGCGGTCTATTGTCATATGCAGACGGCAATCTAAAACCATACTCAACTAAATTTTTCTTTCGCGCAAGGTCACCATTGTACATACCACGCACCTGAGGCAATGTAATGTGTGACTCATCAACAAAAGTTACAAAATCATCTGGAAAGTAGTCTAACAGCACATAGGGCGCTTCTCCCGCTTTTCTACCATCAAAATACCTAGAATAGTTCTCAATTCCGTTGCAATAGCCCATTTCTTGTATCATTTCCACATCGTGTGCAACTCGTTCTTTAATTCTTTGCGCCTCAATTAGTTTGCCTTGCGCGGTAAACTCTTGTTCCGCAATTTCAGCATCAGCCTTGATTTGCTTCAATGCAATATCAAGATTTTCATCACTTACACCAAAGTGAGTTGCTGGAAAAAGCAGAAAATGCTCCAAAGTGTTGATTTTTGTGCCAGTTAGCGGGTCAAATTCAAAAATTCGCTCTATCGTATCACCAAAAAATTCAATTCTCACGGCTATTTCACTACTATAAGACGGAAAAACATCAAGAGTATCGCCTTTTAGTCTAAAACACGAACGCGCAAAATCAACATCATTCCTTTCATAACGCATAGAAATCAATTTTTGCACTACTTTGCGCATATCTACTTCTTGATTAACGCGCAAACTTAGCCCCATATTGTAGTAAGTTTCAGGGTTACCCAAACCATAAATACAAGATACCGAAGCAACTACAATTACATCTCTGCGCTCCAACAGCGAACAAGTGGCACTATGGCGTAATTTATCAATCTCATCGTTGATTGCCAAATCTTTTTCAATATAAGTATCACTACTAGGTATGTAGGCTTCTGGCTGATAGTAGTCATAATAAGATACAAAATATTCCACGCGGTTGTGAGGAAAAAACTCTCTAAACTCGTTACACAACTGAGCAGCAAGCGTTTTGTTGTGCGCAAGAACTAGCGCTGGTCTGTTTACTTTTGCAATTACATTCGCCATAGTAAAGGTCTTACCACTACCAGTAACACCTAACAAAACTTGCTCGCGCAAGCCATCATTTATACCTTCTACCAACTTTTCGATAGCCTCAGGCTGGTCACCAGTTGGTTGATAATTTGATACCAATTCAAACTTTTTTTCTTCCATAATTCCCCTATTTTACATTGTTTAGTATTTCCAAATGCTATAATAATATTATACCACAAAATTAGAACATTTACAATATAAAAATAAAGAGAGATTGCTCTCT
>CAVBHV010000025.1:0-9279 GCA_963595385.1 bacterium | reverse complement strand
AAAAATAAAATGTCAAAAATTTTTTATTATTTTCACATACTTTACATAATTATATAAGTATGGTAAAATAAAATAGAGAAAATTTTCAAGAGGTTAAATTTTGACGAGAAAATTTAGTATATGTAGCGTATTTTGTGTAATCGCAAGTATGTTTTTATTCGCTGGCTGTTTTGGTGGCGATGTAAAAACTTTTAATATTAGCGGAAAGGTTGTTTACAACGATACTCCTATTGAGGGAGTTACAGTTGTTTCCGACTCTGCTGGTGAAACGCAAACTGATGAAAAAGGGCAGTTTGCTTTTTCGGGTTTGATGAATGCTACGGTGTTGGAGTTTTCGGCTGATGGTTATGTATTTGAAAACTCAAAAGTCGTTATTTACAAAGAAGTGTCAAATCTAATTATAAGAGCGGAAAAGACTTATAAACTTACTGGTCGAGTTGTGTCAAATGGAGTTGGTGTCGCTGGCGCAAAGGTTGAGGTAAAAGGACTGGTAAATTTAAGCGTAACGACAGATTCGCAAGGTAATTTTGCGGTAGAGGTTGCTGGGCAAACTCAAATCAAAACAACCAAAGATGGCTTTGTGTTTGAAGATAAAATTGTCACTATCGACTCTCCAAATGTGGTGATTTCTGGCACAACAAATATAACTGCGAACGTGATAGGGCTAGATGAGGGTGATACACCAGTTTTGCGTGTAGGTGAAGAAGAAATGACACTCGCAAATGGCGTATATACCTCACAAAATGTAAAATTAGGTAGCGTAATTACACCTATGCTTGCTGGTTATCACTTTGAGCCTACCAGTCACACAGTCCTAATGGAAAATGAGCAAATTTCATTTACTGCATATAAACTTTATACGCTTTCAGGCATAACTATTAGCGGGACTACTAGTGTAAGCGGTGTTGATATACTTGTAAATGGAGAAAAGCGCTCGACCTCTAATGATTTGGGCGAATTCAATATTCAAAATCTTTGGGGTGAAAATATTATTTCATATTCTCACTCAATATTAAAATTTGTAAATTGCAAAGTAGATAATACGACTCCGCAAATTACGGCAAATGGCGTATTTAATGTTAGCGGAAATATTATATGCGATGAACAAGAAATTTCGGGCGTTAGAGTTGCATTGAAGCGTTATCTAAGTAATGGAAATGGTGGCTTTGAATGGACTGATATTGCCGAAATTAAACCAGTTTCTACCGATGAAAACGGTGATTTTGCGTTTAATAATGTAATGCTTGGCGACAAACTTTTGTTTACCACCGATGACTACAAAATTGAAGATTATATAATTGAAGATATGAGTAATATCCAAATTTTCGCTCAAAAATATTTCACCGCGACTATCACAGTAACTGAAAATGGCGCACCTATCGAAAATGCGGTAATTACGCGCGAAAATCAAGCAGATTTATTGACCGATGCGCGTGGAATTGTGGAAATATCGCAATGCCTAGATAGTTTTACAGTAGCCGTAAGCAAAGAGGGATATACTTCCAAAAATGTCACAATCACTGCACAAAATAACCAATCTAGCGTAATTTTGGACAAATATTTTGACTTAAATCTAACCGTGCATAGCGGTGAAATAATTTTAAACTCTGCTAATGTTTGGATAAATAACACTCTTTACACTTTAAACGAAAATGGTACGCTTTTGGTTGAAAATTGCCTAAAAACTATCACTGTTGAAGTCTTGCAAGACAAGTATAACGCTATGACTATTGTTGCAACAAAAGACAATTACAATCTTGATTTTAATCTTTCATACACGGTGACAGGGACGGTAAGAAATGGTGACTTAGATGTCGATGCAACTGTTACGGTCACAAATTCAGCAAGTGAAGAAATGACCGTAAACACGCAAAACGGCGCATTTTCTATGACACTTTTTGGTGAGAATAATATTGCAGTTACCGCTAGTGGACTTGATTATGAAACTAAAAATGTAACTTGCGAAAGCAACTTGACTTTTACCACAAGTTATGCAATTTCTGGTAGTGTTATTGCTGACAACAAGCCAGTTGTGGGCGCGCAAGTTATCTTGATAAACTCAGAGGGCAAGCAAACTTTTGATATTTTGGAGAGTAACACAACTGGAGAGTTTAGTTTTTCAAATTTGCAAGGTGAATATATTTTGCAAGTGACTAATACGGGCGATGTGAACTTACAACCTAAATCACATATAGTTACGAAAGGTGGCACATACAACTTCGATGCGAATGGTTATTCGGTAAAAGGAACTGTAACTTGCGGTGGTGAGCCACTTAGTGGGGTAACATTGCGTGCGGGTGATTTTACCGCAACAACTAGTGCAGATGGCACTTACGCATTTGCGCTTATTCGTGGCGATGTGACTATCGTTGCAAGTAAAACGGGTTATAATTTTAGTTGTGCAACGGGCGACACGGAATACAATATTACACCAGATGACAACGGTAAATCATTTGATTTTATAGCAACTTATTTGGTAAAAGGCACAGTAATGTGTGGTAATCAGCCAGTCGCTGATGCTTTTGTTGAAATCGGTGAAAATAATGTAACAACTGATGAGAATGGCTATTTTGAAATTAGCGGACTTAGTGGAAATAATACGATTACAATCACAAAAACTGGATTTAATTTTGTATGTCCCGCAAATGTGAGTGAATATGTTAATCTTAATATCACTGCAACTTTTGAGGTTAGTGGAACAGCCAAAACTGGCACAAATGCGCTTAGCGGTGTGTCTATTTCAAACGGCAATGTGAGTGTAGTTACAAATGAAAATGGTGAATTTACGCTTGCTGGTCTTGTTTATAGCGATAGTCTAACTGCAATTTTAAAAGGTTACAAATTTAACACAATTACAGATTTAGCGTATGGCAATGCGGTAGAATTTAACGCAACATTTGATGTCAGCGGAGTGGTAAAATCTGCTGGTTCTGCGGTTGAGGGCGTAATCGTAATATTTAACGATTTGCAAAATACTACCGACTCAATGGGGAGATTTAGTCTTACTGGCTTAAATCAATTTGGCACAATGACCTTTACAAAAGCGGGTTATGAATTTGCCCCTGAAACGATTGACGGGCCAAAAGTTATTGAGGTAAAAGCATCATTTAGCGTAAAAGGTAAGATTACTATTGGCGACAAGCCTTTGAGTGATGTAAAGGTATCTTGCGGAAAATTAAGCACATTTACAAATAGTAATGGTGAGTACACTTTATCGGGCTTGACCGCAAAAGGTGACTTAAATGTCGAAAAAGAAGGTTTTGATTTTAAGGGCGACACATATTTTGTTAGCGCAACTACATTAGACTTTACCGCAACATATTTTGTAAAATTTAGCGTAGCGAGCGGAAATGCTGATATGGGTGATGCAGTCGTGACTCTTACAAATTCAACAATGGGTAAGGTGGAAAATCAGTCAGAAAAAAATAGTTTTATTGTGCGTGGACTTGTGGGTGAGTACTCATTTATGGTGAGCGCAAACAATTTTGATGCACAAGAAGTAACTGTAAACTCATACAAAGATTTCAATGTAACTCTTACTTACAAAGTTACTCTCAAACTAAATAGCGCGCTTGAAAATGTAAAAGTCTTTTATAGCGATAGTTTAGTTACTGACATGGAAACGAGTTTTGAGGGTACAAACGCAATTTTGAGTGGACTAGTAGGGAAAGGAAGTTGGAGAGTGGAAAAAGAAAACTATCGTTTCACTCCTAATAGTGGTACTTTCTCTCTATCGAAAACGCAAGAAATTTCTTTTGAAATCGTATATTCTGTGGAAGGATATGTAAAGACTGAAAATGGTATCGGCGTATATGGAATGAAAATGAGTTTTGGCAACCTAAGTACGACTACAACCGATGAAAACGGGTACTATAAGTTGACAAACCTTGTTGGAAGTGGTACAATAAAAGGTATATTGGAAGCGGACAACTGCACAACTATTGAAAAAAGAGTTGATGGTGTGGACAAATCAGGTACTTTTAATATATCGTTAGCAAACAATGATTATGCCTACTGGATGTTTGAAAAAGGTTATCAAAACTTGCGCGACAGCAAATTTGGTTATAAAATTGAAATGACCAAAGGTAATGTTGATGCTGGAGTAGGTGGACAGCAAAATGCTTACGGCTTAAAGATGAGAGATAAAAACGGCATATATTTAATGGAAAACAAAAACTACGGTGGGGTTAAATTTGGCATAGACCCTCGTGTATCACTTACTGCAATATGTTATGCTGATAATAATGTTATCAAAAAAATGATACGCGGTGGCGATGTAACTATGAGCGGTAGCAAGGTTAATACAAACTATTCTTCTGCAACTTTTAGTAGTACTACAAGGTCGGCATTTTTAACCGATTATGGAATTGATGTAAAGGGAATGTATCCTTATGATATCAAGAAATCAACAGTTAAAAATTATAGTTCGTTGAGCCTTACTAGCACAAGCACTGGCTATACTACTACATTTAATATTGACACATCAGCGCTAGGTAATTACACAAAGCAAATGAACTCCCTTTCAGGGCAAACGCCTTCGTTTGAGTCGGTATCAGTTACCTATACTTTTGATAAAAAAGGTAATTTGCTAAAAACTCAAATGGCGGAAAAATACAAGGTAAGTGTAGCAACTATCAACGCCGATATGGAAGAAACTATCACAACATTTACCGAGGAACAAGCAAACCTACCTGCAAACATTATAGATAGAAGCAATTTTGGAAATTAAAAAAACAAACCGTAAACAATCGAGAAAATTTAGAAATTAAGAGGTTTAAAAATGAGTAAACAAAAAACTCTACTTTTAAATAGTTTAATAGGAATTTTAGGGGTAATCACACTGTTACTCACCTTTCAATTTGCAGGGGTTACAAGAGTAAAAGCAGCAAGTGAGTTGGTTGGACACGAGCAAGATGCTTTGAAATTTGAAAATTTAGACTGGACCAGTACTGGGAGCGGTAAACAGTATGTATTTGATATGTTTACTGGCTCAAAAGATGGAAAAGACTATGTAAAGTATTTTAAGTGTGTTACTTATAGTGATACTTGGCATAAAACTTGGGGTACAAATAATAATAGTAGCTATTCAAGCGCTGAAAACACATATAAATACATCAAAAATATATGTTCAGGGACATCGCCTAGAAGTGGGTACATTGAAAGCAATTTTGAAGTTTCAAACGCTTTAAGAATAGCAATGCAAAATGGTTTTTTGAGCCTTAGTGCATATGCTGAATTTGGAACTTTTAAAAATGAGCCAGGCGGACACACGGGTACTGACAAACCAGAAACTGTGGTTATGACATTTGCTGGGCAAAGTGCTATACATTCAGGAAGTTTTGGTACAACCACAAAAACTATGGCTACCACAAACGCAAGTGACACTTATGTTTTAAGATTTGAAACAACTTATAATTCGGATGGAAGGTTTGCGACTACTTCAAACACAATGTCTGTCAAAAACCCAACTATTACACTCACAACAACTGACACAACTGCACCAACTATTACTTTGCAAAGCGTGAGTGATGCCGATATTTGGACTCAAAAAAAGACTGTGACTTTGGTCGTTGAAGATAGTGAGGCAGGTGTTGACTCAGTAGTAATCAATGGTGGTGTGGTAACTCCAAATGTCACTTATACCGATGACACTCACCGCAAGGCAATCGTTACTTTTGAGGTTAACGAAAATGACAAAAATTATACTATTGTTGCCACTGACAATGTAGGCAATGCTAGTACTGACAATAGTTTTACATCAAGTATGATTGATATTACTGCTCCTAGTGTGGGGTTTGGCTTTGATGAGGGGGCGAGTTTTGAAAACTTGCACATTCGTTTCCCTGTAACAATCGCAGAAAGCACTCAGGCAAGCGAGGAGTTTTGGTACACTTTTGATGGTTCAGACCCTGAAAATTCTGCTACAAGGTTGCAACTTCAAAACGGCATAAATGAATTTGATGTTACCGAAGAAAAGGCATATACAATCAAAATTTATGGTGTAGATACTGCTGGAAACTCTATCAAAATCGAGAGAAATATTACTGTTCAACAAAAGTATTATGACTATTCAATCACCGCAATTTATGGCGATAACAGCGAAATAATCGCAAACGAAACACAAGTTTTGAGTGATACTGATATTGCGATTGATACTAGCGATTTTACTCAAAATGGTTTGACTTTTAAATTTTACCGCGCAACAGTGAATGGCACAGAAATGACAATTTCTAGCCACATTACTTTGAGTGAAAATATCGAGATTAAGTTGTATTTTAGACAAGTAGTTGAGGTCGAATTTGCTACATTAAACTATGACTCAACGGGTGCGCAAATTGAATACGAATTTAGCGCAAACTGCGACCCTGCCTTATTAAATTTAAAAGTTTTGAAAAATGGCACAGAAACGACTTTTGCTAGCGCTGGGGTTTATACTGTTATTTGGTCTATCGACAATGAAAGCTTTATCGGTAGCGGACAACAGCAACTCACTATCTTAAACGCTATTGAGGTAGGCATAAACAAAACAGAATATGTCTATGATTCAAATGGTTTTAGGTTTGATTTTACAGTTGACACTGACTATAGCCTAATATTCAAGGACGAAAAAGGCGAAGTATTTGATGAAAATACAGCGCGCCAAAACGGACTTGATGTGGGGGCTTACACATATATTTTGACTTTGACTAGCGAAAACGACTATATTAAAAATATGAATTTCGGCGTTCGCGAAATGAGTGGCGAATTTTCAATTACTGCAAAGCAAGTTGATTTGGGTGATTTTAGTGACACTATCATTTATAATGGTAACGCTTACGAATTTAGCGAAAACTATGGGTATGACATTAGTGTGCAATTTAAGGCTCAAAATGCAAGCGACACAGAGTACACAAATGTTGCTCCAAAGAATGTTGGCGTTTATGATATATTGATTACTATCATTCAACCAAATTACACAGGGTCTATTTTGGGACAACTCACAATTACACCAAAAACTCTAAAAATTACTGCTGATGACAAGCAATCAGTTTATGGTGAAGAATTGCAGGAGTTGACTTACACAATCGACAGCAAAAATGGTTTTATTGCGGAAGAAAATTACATTTTCACACTTACAAGCGATGCGGACAAGACAAATGCAAATAGTTATGTGATTAAATTTGTCGAGCCTAGCGAAGTTGCTTTACTTGCAAACTATGACTTGAATTTTATAAACGGTACTTATACTGTTAGCAAGCGTGCAGTTGTGGTGAGCGTAAAGAATGGGCAAGGCAAGGCGTTTGGCGAGGCTGACCCTGAAAATTTAGTTTTTAATGTAGAAAACTTGCTTGCGGGCGATAGTTTGGGTATAAGTTTAATTCGTGAAGCGGGCGAAGATGTCGGCAGTTACAAAATAACTATTAATGATGATTCTACATTAAATCCTAACTACGATATTGCTGAATTTATCGGTAGCAACTTTGTAATTAAATCTTGTATTGTTGTGGTCGTGATTAAGCCTATAAGTAAAACTTATGGCGAAGAAATCACTGCTAGCGACTTTGACTTTGATATTTACGGAAGCACAAGCAAAGAGGAATTGAATATCACACTTGTTCGTGCTGATAGTGAAAATATGAATGTTGGTAAATACCTCATTACCGCTATCGAAAACGAAAATAGTAACTATGACATTACTATAATTAATAATTACCTCACCATTTTGCCAAAAGATTTGACTGTTACCGCAACAGCGGGTCAAAGTAAATTTTACGGCGAGATTGACCCAGTGCTAAACTTTACGACAAGTGAAGAAGGGGTTATTCTTAGTGGTGCTTTATCGCGCGTGCGCGGTGAAAGAGTAGGTGCAGATTATGCAATTTCACAAGGTACGCTAAACAATCCAAACTACAATATTACTTTTATCTCAGCAAATTTTGAGATTAAAAAAGCAAGCCTTGTGATTACTGCAAACGATGCAACCAAAATCTATGGCGACATTGACCCAGAATTTAGTTGGACTGCAAACAAGCAAATAAATCTCAGCGAAATCACTGCTGGTGGTTTAGTGCGTGTAGCGGGCGAAAATGCGGGTGAATACGACATTGTTGCAAGCGAAATATTTACTAGCCCAAATTACGAAATTCAATTTGAAAAAGGCACATTTACTATTACGCCAAAGACCGCTT
Source organism: bacterium (assembly GCA_963595385.1). GTDB lineage: Bacteria > Bacillota > Clostridia > Christensenellales > UBA1242 > UBA7867. The sequence continues at coordinate 1,111 of CAVBHV010000025.1, read as the reverse complement.
TTATCACTTTGACAAATCAAACAAAAATATATGGAAATGCGGACCCTAAGTTTAACTTTAAGTTGTTAAAAGTTGAAAATGCTGATATTGAAACAATCACAAATTCAGTCATTATTTCTCGTGAAAATGGCGAAGATGTGGGTGAATACCAAATTTCTGCAACTTGCGAAAATGCAAACTATATTTTCAAAGTTAGAAATGCTGTTTTAAATATCACAAAAGCAAATGCAACAATTTGCTTAGATGATAGCGTATTTACCTACAACGGCGAGACGCAATGTCCTACCGCTACGCTCAGTGTTGAAGGTGAAGTAACTTACGAAATCAAGAAAAATGGCGAAACTATGGAAAATGGCGCTATTGATGCGGGTGTATATCAAGTAGTTGCAATATACTTAGGCGACAATAATTACAATTCGGCAACAGTTACAGCAAATCTTACAATCAAAAAAGCCGATGTGGAAGTGATTATTTACAAAGATATTTTTGTAATGAAGAAAGATGCAAGTATTCAAGACCCAGTAATCGGTTGCGCACTTGATGAGAGTGAATATACTATCAAATTTGATGATACAACCGCTGGAACAGAAGGTAAACACGCATACACAATCGTGTTTAACAACTCTAACTACAACTCAATTCGCGGTAGCGTGCAAATTTTGCCTATTCCTACGAGTTCGACTAGTGGCGGTAGTGCGGAATTTGAAAACGGTAATGTAGATAACGAAAATGTAGATTTGATTATTGAAAAAACAGATGACAAAGATAAAGCGCAATCAGCAACTGATATGGTAGTTGATTCTACTTATCAATTAAAGTACAACCAAAAAGGCGATGCACAAGTCAAAGTTGAGATTGATTACGATGCAAACAACTATGACAATGTATATGTATATGTATATAACGACAAGGGCGAAGCAAAAATGCTCCCTTACCAAGTAATAGACGGCAAGATTGTATTTAGTATTGATGCAGATAATGTAAAATTTGCAATCGTTAGACAAGTTGCTGGTATTTCGATTGTAACAATCGGCGCAATTTTGTTGCTTTGCGGATTAATTACTGTGGGAGTTGTTCGTAACAGAAAGAAAAAGAAAATTGCACGCATATT
>CAVBHV010000024.1:0-9303 GCA_963595385.1 bacterium | reverse complement strand
GCATAGTACTATGCATAGTACTTTTTAAGGGAGGGGGGTAAGAGATGAAAAAAGCGGTGCTTTGGCGTTTATTTTTATGCAAAAATTTGCCAAAATTTAACATTATAAATAAAATTTATTTATAAATATTCAAAATCTTGTTATAAATCGTTTGACTTTAAAACTCAAAACCGATATAATTATAGTAAATTCGGGTAAGATTTTAAAAAAGGAGGAAATTTTGTATGGCTAGAAAAAGTATCGCTGTTCTTGATTTTGGCTCAAATCATATCACGGCAATGATAGGCGATAGAGGAGTAAATGGTACTTTTGAAGTGCGTGGTTTTGCGCAGAGTTTGTACTCAGGGTTTATGAATGGCGAAGTGCTTGAGCCTGAACTATTGAGTGACTTTTTGTGCGAAACTATTGCAAATGCCGAATCAAATGCGCGCACTCAAATTACACACTTGTATGTAGGCGTTCCTGCTGAATTTAGTATCGCGGAAGTGCGTACAAAATGTTTGAATTTCGGCAAGAAAAAACGCATTACCGAACGCGAAATTGAAGAAATTTTTTCAGCTACTGATGAATTTGGTAGCAGTCCTACTCATATTGTCATAAATCGTAGTCCAATTTGTTATGAACTTGATAGTGGCGAAAGGCTAATTGACCCCAAAGGACATAGCAGTACATCACTTTGTGCAACAATTAGTTTTATGCTTTGCGAACGCAGTTTTGTAGGTATGATTTCGCAAGCAATTCACGAACTCAAAATTCCTAATGTTGAGTTTATCTCCGAGCCTTTGGCTGAAAGTATGTTGCTTTTAGAGCCAGAGAAAAGGGACCAGTGCGCAGTCCTTGTGGATTGTGGTTATTTGACTACAAGCGTAAGCGTGGTAGTGGGAGATGGAATTGTACATATGCGTAGTTTTTCGCTAGGTGGTGGGCATATTGTGGCAGACATCGGCGAAATGTTGAGTTTGCCATTTGAAGTGGCGGAAAAATTTAAACGCGCAATATCTTTGACTGGCAAGCCAGCGGAAACTGATAAAATGAGCGTAGAGTATAACGGGAATACTTACACAGTCGATACACTTGCAGTTTACGAGATAACTATGCGTAAAATACGCCAAATTTCAAAAATGATTAGTAAAAGTTTAGAAGATTGCGAGTACGAGCGCCCTGATTTTATACCAATTAATCTAACGGGTGGTGGTATAAGTTATATCAAGGGGGTAACGGAGGCGATGCGTGAGTATTTGGGGAAAGAGGTGTGCATTATCGCACCAAATGACCCACAAATAAGCGAACCAACGCAAAGTGCAGTGTTGGGGTTGCTTGACTTAGCGCTTAGCCAAAGTCATACACAATTTTCGATATTTTTAAAAATTTTTAAAAAGCATTTTTAACACAAAATTTTGGAGGTTATTATGGAAACATACAATAGATATGGAACGGCACAAGGTAATGTCAATCCAGTAGTAAAAATTAAGGTTATCGGTGTCGGTGGAGGCGGAAGTAACGCGGTTGACAGAATGATTGATGCGGGGGTAAACGGTGTAGAATTTATCGCTGTAAACACTGATAAACAAGCGTTGCAAATCAGTAAAGCGGACTATCGTATTCAAATAGGTGCAAAACTCACTCGCGGTTGGGGTGCTGGTGCAGACCCTGAAATAGGTTATCAAGCAGCAGAGGAAAATTTTGAAGAATTAAACCAAGCCGTAAGTGATGCGGACCTAGTGTTTATTACCGCAGGTATGGGTGGTGGTACTGGTACGGGTGCTGCTCCTATGATTGCTGGACTTACAAAAGAAAAGGAAATTTTGACTATTGCAGTCGTAACAAAACCTTTTAACTTTGAGGGTAGAAAGCGTATGGAAAACGCTGAAAAAGGTCTTAAAGCGTTGCGTGAAGTGGTAGATTCTTTGGTTATTATTCCAAACGAAAAATTATTTAAATTAGTGCCAAAGGGAACAAGTATTGTAGATACTTTCCGTTACGCTGATGATGTACTTAGACAAGGTGTACAAGGTATCTCAAATTTGATTATCGAAAATTCGCTTATCAACCTTGACTTTGCAGATGTGCGTACCACTATGAAAAATAGAGGTCTTGCACATATGGGTATCGGTCGCGCAAAGGGCGAACGCCGTATATTTGAGGCTCTTTCACAAGCGGTATCTAGTCCATTGCTTGAAACAACTATCGAGGGTGCAACTGGTATCATCTTTAATGTAAAAGGTGGTTCTAGTTTGCCTATCGACCAAGTACACGAGGCGGCAGACCTTATGCGTGAAATTGTTGACCCTAACTGTAACATCATTTTTGGTGCTAGCATTGATGAGTCTTTGGAAGATACAGTTGAGATTACCGTAATTGCGACAGGTTTTCAAGGCGGACCAAGTTTGCTCGATAAAGATGACTTTACTTCTGATGCAAATGATAATGTTTCACAACAAAAATACGCTGAATTTTTGGCAAACCGTGTAGAAAGCGGTAAAGTTTCTGCTGAAAATATGGGCGAAGAAGAAAAAGAAATGGTGATTGATTACACAAAATCAAACGAAAAAACTAGCAGAATTAATGTTGATTTTGATGAATCAGACATTCCTCCATTCTTGCGTAAACTTAGAGGAAGATAGTTCTTGATTTATATTTGTGTTAAAAATGCTTATAATAAAGATGTAAAAGTTGGTGTCTAATGGACAAAATCGCTTTACATCTTTATTTTTATGTAATTTAGGTTGCAATTTGATTGACTTTTATCGACAAAATTTTATATAATCTACTATATACAACTGAGGAGAGTTCCTTATGAAAAAAATATGGTTATCGCTCGCTCCGTGTGTTTTGATGATTGCATTTTTATTTTGTGGTTGTGGTCCTGAAGTGTCCGCAACTCAATTAAGTGTTGATTGTGGGAATGAAATCAATATGATTTATGGCACATATCAAGATGAGCCAGCCTATGCACGCGTAGTGACAAATAAAAGCAAAAATGACTTAATGATTGATTACGATAGTGATATCATTGACTACAATATACAAACAGGTAAAATTACTGCAAATCATAGTGGCGAAACTGAATTAAAAATCAGCACGGGTGGCAGTGAGGTTGTTGTTCAAGTAAATGTAGTTAGTGCATTTTATTGTACTTTTTTAAATATTAACAGTTCATATACCATTAAAATGTATGATGAGCCTTGCAAGGTAATCACTCCAGTAGTAGATGACAAATATAATATGGGTTTTGATTTCATTTCACAATCGCCTGAAATTGTGACTGTAGATGAAAATGGGCTATTCACTCCAGTTTCAGCAGGAGAGGCAACTATTGAAGTAAGAGCAAAATCAGGTGTTGGTTATGGGGGCTATCAGTATATTTATGAAACAGCAAAAGTAACTGTTGAGGACATAGCCACAGAACTTAAACTTGAAATTTTAGATAAAGACTTACAGCCACTAGACACTATCCATGCAGATGAAGGTTTTGATTATTATGAATTGTATAGCAGTGAAGCTGTGGACGGAAAGTTGTATGTATTAAAAATGTCCTCAAATATTGTGATAAACGGTAAATATTTTAGTGAAACTGGTTGGAAATTAACTCAGTCAAATAACGGCAACTCAGCAAGATTGTTTACTTTTGAAGTAGGTAATTCTGCAAACGACATAAAAGCAATAGATGATGGTGGCAAGGTGCTTTATCGACCTTTTTATGCGATAGATTGTGGAATTGATTACTTTCAATATTCTTTCTTAGATGTTGCGCTAAATTATCAACAAGATTTAGAGTCTAATTTGTTAAAATTTAAGGTTTACAAACAAACCGAAACAATTAATATCAATGCATATTTTGATAATGAAATGACGAACCTTCTTGAATACACGGACAAAATTATTCCGTTAGAATTAGAAAATGGAACGCTAGACTTGTATTTTGCGGTACAAGTAAACGATTATGGTAAACCTTGTGCTTGCAGAACAACTGGTGATTTGAATATTGAGTATGTTAAAGAAAATTTAGTAAAAGTTCATTTTTCTAGCGTAGGCGACTATACAGTAAGTTTTGTTCCAGAGGACAAGCCTGAATTAAGCGTTGTGTATTCAATTAAAGTGTTTGAAAAGGGCGCAAATTACGATAAAATTACGCTTTCTCACGAAAGTATCATACTAGACCACGGTTACTTTACATTAGTAAATTACAAAAAATACGATAGGTCAGGACAAGAAATAACCGAGTATTCAGATTTGATTATTGAAGTGTTTGATGAAGAAGGAAATTTAGTCACAGATGCGTTGTATATTGATGCTTCATATAATTCACTCGGTATAAACGCAACAAGAAGTGGTGTGTTTACTGTGCGGATTTCAAATGAAGAAGTGACAACACCTGCGACTTTAATTGTGAATGTGCGTTAGGCTTAAAAGTTAATTTTGATAAAAGGTCGAAATATCTTATATAAATCAAATTAAGTGTTATACTAACATAGATAAAAAATAGGAGTAAAGAATGGCAAAAACGAATTTTCTAAACACTATGACTATCATTGGTTATGTGTTTGTAGGATTGTTTGTTTTTATGGCTACATATCTAGGTATCGCTTATGGAACGGGTTATTTTAACCCTCAAAAAGAACCCGTGGTGGGGTTAAAATATGTCGATGCTAGCAATGTAGTGATAAATGAAAATGGTGGCACTTATACATTAAAAATCGTAAGTGGTAGTGCCACAATCGAACAAGATGAAAATGGAAATACGGTAGTTACCGATACCGCAACGCCTACCGAGGTGAGGCTGACTGTTAGAAATTCAGCAGGGCTAATTGACAACACGATTATTTCTGTGCCAGAAATTGTAAAAACTGGTGATGAGTTTGAAATCACTGCACTTATAAATGAAGAAGATGGCTATGAGTGCAATGTTGGTGGTGATTGTAAAATTACTGCTGAAACGGTCGATGGCGTTTACAAAGCGTTAGATTTAAATGTTTTTGTAGATGTACCGATAAAGGAAATTGAAATTACTGCAAAAAACCCAAACAACAATGCAAGCATTGATTTGGAAACAGCAAATTTTATTTATGATGATAAATTGCAGTTAGTTGCAAATGTTTATCCTCGCAGAGCTTTAAACCCGCACACTGATGGCACAACAGAGCAAAAGCAAATCGAATTTACACCAGATGACACTTCTTGTACAGAGATTATCGACAAAAATACTGGCTTAGTGCTTATTACATACAACCCAGTTGGTGGTGGTGATGAACCAGTGACGGACCCAACGCTTGCTACTGTTACCGCGACCGCAAAGACTTTGTTGAATCAAAATCTTGCGCAAAATGTAACACAAGACTGCCAAATTAGATTGTTTCCTATCCAGTTAGAGGAAATAGTTATCAACAATAGAGATTATTCCGATACTGCAAAGACAATAGATACTTTGTTGTTTGATAATGACAATTTAGTTAAATTTTCTGCGCAAAATACAGGCGACCCTAGTATTATTAATTTAGATTTATTTTTAAAGCCTACTATCTATAACCCTGATAACAATAGCAATCCGCTTGCTAACGAACTGAACAATTTTAAGATTACTTGCGAGTCTAGCAAAACTGATTTTCCTACACCCGTTGATGTGATTATGGGGAATGTAAATGGTATTATTTACTATACTTTGCGACCATTGCGTACTCTAGAAGTCGATGAAGTTGTTACAATGTCAATTCATATTCAAGGACACGGCTCAAAAACAATCACGCGTGAATTAGATATAAAATTTACCACTCCTGATGACTTTAATTTCTTAGACAACGCAAACAACACTATCACTACATACGGAATGGAAATTACCAAGACAAATGATACTGTCCCTGAGCCAAGTGTATCCAATATCAAATCAGCAATAAATCTCACTGCTTCTGCAAACGCAAGTGATATTTACTATACTTATGACAATACAATTACTCCTACTTTTAATAAGTTTGTATTCTTTGTCAATATTGAAAAAGCGAAAAACGAAGTTGATAGTTTAATTATTGATATAAATGACATAACTGGTCAGTTAAAAATGCGTGATGGTTTTGATGCGATAAACGCAAGAGGGGCTGGAACTGTGCAAGTTATTCCTTATGTAGTTCGCACGAATGAGGAGGGCAAAGCAGTTGATTGTAATTACGATATTATTGAAGATGGCACTGCACGAGGCGTAATAATGTATAATGACACTTTTGATGCGACCGTAGATGCTCAAAAATATGTTGTTTACAAACAATACTCTCCATTAAGCGTGTCAGTTACAGAAAGATTGAGTTATTTTACTCTTTATGCAAAATACAACGAAAATGGCACAAACAATGACGATAGATTTGATGAACTCATCACAAGCCAAACAAATAATTTGGCTAATCCTTACTCAATAGGTACTACCACGACTAACACAAAGACATTTTACGCTGTTCCAAATTCTCCTTTGGCATTGCCTACACAAGAAGCATACAATGACTGGGCGGAAAAGAACGGTGAAATTACTTTTAAAGAACAATTAAGTGGTACAAGTACCGAGCATTTGGCAGTAAATGAAGCAAATAAAACGATTACTAGTGTGGGCGAAAAGACAACCTATCAAAGATTTTTGAGTTTTGATGTTTATACCGAAAATGCGGTTGAAACTCTGGGGCAAATTTCAGTAAATCATAAGTTCAATAATATCACTTTAAGTACTGCAGGTGTTTATATTAAAGCCGAAAATGTAAAAGTATCAAATATCGCATTTGATATTAGCGGTTCTGGTATAAATTTAGGTAGCGGTGGTTATCAAAACACAAAAACTTGGAATTTAAAACTAAATATCGACAACAAGATAAATAATAACATAAGTGGTAAAAATTATGCGCGTGCTTACTGGACACAAAGCGTAAATAGTAGCGAAAAAGACATAAAATTGCCTTCAATCGTTATGAGCGCCGATGAGGAATGGACTGGGCGTGGGTGTAAGCCTAGCATACCAGACTACGATTTGGGTTTTTATGCTCTTGACCTTAATGAAAAACTTACTCTTGCAGGTGTTGATTATGATGTCTTAGATATTATTGATACAATTAACAACAATGAGAGTGAAGATGTTTACAACAAGAAGTGGGAATTTATTGAAACTTTGATGGGGCGTGCTGAGGTAAATGAATACGCAGAAATTCGAATTTTAAATTCAGGAATTGCAGGTACATTAGGTACGCAAACCATTCAATTTAAAAAAGAATTACCTGCAAATATGGCTTTATTTTTGGTGTGTAGTGTGCAAAATGGGGTTGGCGATGCAAAGCCTGATTTTGTGAGAATTTCATATTCGTTCCCAAAAGTTAAATTTATGTCACCATCTTGCGCGTTTGGACAAGATGAAGAAAATCAAGAGATAATTTGGAGTGCTGACAACGCAAATAATATCGCTTATTTCTACACATCATCGCTTACAAAAGCATTTATTTACGACTCAACACAAATTTCAGAAAGTTCTTTAAGTTATGATTTTCAAAATGATACATTGAGTGATGATTATAAAGATAAAGGTTATGTCAATATTATTGATATTGATGCCGTAAACAATAAGAATACTGGAATGGGTACGGTTGATAACTTATTCTTTGATACCGATACAAACAACAACAAAATATTAGTAGGCAAAGCCGACAAAATTTTAGATATGACAGAAACTGATGGCAATTATACGACCATTCAATTAAATAGCGGTTCTTATAAAATTGTAGACGGAGAAACATTTGCAACTTACACGCTCACAATAACGCGCAAAGTAAATATTACTGTCAATGTAGCAATTAGTAATTCAGCGTGGAATGATGGGCAAATAAGTGATGATTTAGGCTCAAATGTGATTACATTTGCTGAGGAACAAAAACTCACTATTACTATAAAAGTAAAAGGTTCGATTGACAAAATTTAGGTTAGGTGTCATCATAGGAGGAAAAAGTGGATTATAGTAAATTAAAAAATTTTAGTGCAGAAAAGTTTAGTGCGCCTGATATAAGCGATGTTAGTTATGACAATCAAATGGCATATTTCAATATTGTGCGTGATGAATTTACTGAACTCAATCAAAAGCAAAATGAGTTGCCAAGAGATGTTTTTGTCCGCGCTTACGGGCAAAAGATTATGGATGTAATCGAAATGTCTGCTGGTGGAATCGTGCCTGCGCAAGATTTTTTGTGCTATTTATACAAGCGTGGGCTAGAGGACTTAATGACAGCCGACTTGGTCCGTGCGCACGAGTGGGGCATACTTGCAGTAAGTAATGGCAGTAAATTGTCGATTGAGCGTTTGCGTTTGTTTTTTGACCCAGTGTACAATTTTGTACTAGATAGTGGAAAGATTGAAAATATCATTGTAAAAAATAAAATTGCTGATGAGCAAGATGTGACCGACTTTATCGCACAAAGTTACTGCATTTTGTTGATTGATGAAATGAAAATTGACCTACTTACTGTTGCAAAAAAGCCGTTGGTAGAAAAAAGTAATTTTATTAGATTTTCACACGATGCCACAGAAGCAAATAAAAAAGTATTACCTAAACTACTAGATTTAATCGCTTAAAATTCCACTTTAAAGAGTCGAATTTAGTAAAAAATTTTAATTAATAATATTATGCTTTTTTGCGAATCTTAATAAAATTTGATAAATTAACCACCCCATATTGAATATTTAAGTCTGCGCACATTGTTACACTGCATAATGGGAATATGTAATTTACTTACAAGAAGGAAAAAGAGTACTGTTTTTGGGTACTCTTTTTTTTGTTAAATTCACTAAAAAGTATTAATTTTATGCATAGTTTTCACAAAATTTTACATACTAACATTGAATTACGATTTAGGAGTGAATTATGGCTGATGACAAAAAAGGTATGCTTAGGCATGTAGATATGTTGGGGCGTGTGGTTATTCCGCGCGAAGTGCGCAAGGCTTTGAGAATAAACTACGGCGATTTAATGGAGTTTTGTGCTTGCTCAAATCAACAAGTAGTTATGCGTAAATTCCATTTGGTACAAGAAATAGGTGATGTGGCTTGCGAAATTGTGAAATTAGCAAAAATTAATAGCAAATGTGAAATTTATATAACTGATTTGGAGCAGTTAATCTCAAATAATGGGAATAAAGCAAATTTAAACGAAAATATTTCCTCAGACCTACAAAAAATTTTGGAAAAACGAAAAGAAGTCGAAATAACAGAAAATTTTAAAATTACCAATATAATTACAATTAATTCTTGCGGTTTTATGCAACCAATCATAGCAAACGGTGACTTAATGGG
>CAVBHV010000023.1:0-9641 GCA_963595385.1 bacterium | reverse complement strand
TTTTCAAAATATCTGCAATTGTGCCTTTTATATACAACCCATCTTTGCTAAGTCTTTGAATAGTCAAATTTTCACCCGTAATTGCGTAATTTTTTCCGCCAACGACTACACAAATTTTTACGCTAGAAATTTGCGAAATTGATAGATTTCCTTGAATATATACACCATTTCCGCCATAGTTTAAGATAGAAAAATTATTTTTGCTTGTTCCACTCAAACCTAGATTTTTGATAATTTCATCTACAAACATTTTTGCACCTTTTTTTACTATTCTATTTTTTTCAAATCAATAATATGATATAAAAGAAAAAAGGAGGTAGTTATGAATTTTCGCACTAGTTTTTTATATGGCAGTGTAGAGTTGAAAATTAAAGGCGCAAATTTTGCAAACCTCCTAAACGCATTCACTCGCGAAGAAATTTTGGTACAAAATGTGTCCAAAATTGATGATACCACGATGCTACTCAAAATTCGCAAAAATTACCTCGCTAGATTAATTGCAATATTAAATAATAAATGCTATAATTACACCATAACACGCAAAACTGGACTTTTTCAAAATGTAGGTATCGGCTTAGTCGTGGGGCTAGTTTTTTGTGGTATCGCGCTTGCAATTTTGTCTAATTTCTGCTTTGGGGTAAAAATTAATAGCGACAATGTAGTATTAGTAAAAAAAGTAGAGAAAGTGATATCTACTCACGATTTCTGCGTAGGTAAAATGTGGGGCAGTGTAAATTTTGAGCAAATTGAAGCGACTCTTAGGCAAGAAATCGAAGATTTAAGTTTGGTAAATGTCACTAGAAACGGCGCGTATCTTTTGGTCAATTTTTCTAGCGCAACCCTACCTATAACCATTGAACAAGAAAATCAGCAAGGCATTTTTTCAAATGTAAATGGCGTAATTTCGCGCGTGTTTGTGAGTAAAGGTACGGCACTTGTAAGACCAGGCGACACGATTTCAATAGGGCAAATGTTGATTGCTCCGTATTTTTTAGATGAAAATGAGGAGCAAGTCGCGTGCAGTGCAAAAGGGGCGGTGTTTGTCTATATTTGGCAATCGCAAACGGTCGAGTTTAGTGAAAATTCAATCGAATATGCGCGCACTGGCAAAATCCAAACCAATCAAAAAGTAATGTTTGGTAACGATATTTTGTCTAGTCAAGAAAACAAAATTTCCTTTAAAACATACGAAACGGAGGAAAAAACAAAGTATTTGTCAAATATTTTGCCTATAAAGTGTGTATATACTGTTTTTTACGAAACCACACCCGTAACCGTTATCAAAAAGTTTTCCGATGAAGAAACGGCGCTTATTTACGAAGCAAAACAAAAAGCCCTCAAAGGTGTAAACGAAAGCGAAATACTAGAAGAAAAGCATACTGTATCGCAAATTGGAGAAAAATATTATATAACATATTATCTCAAATTAGAGGTGCAAGTTTAAGGAGTAAAAATGGAATTAATTTTAACCAACAAGACCAAATATATTTTGCCAAATGCAAAAATTTTGAAAAAAATCGCAAAAAGTGTATTAAAACACGAAGGTTACAAGCCAAACAAGGTGGTAGTTGGTGTATTTTATGTAGGCGAAGATGAAATTCACAAAATCAACAAAGAATACCGCAAAAAAGACAAGCCAACCGATGTCATCACTTTTCGTTTAGTTGACAACCAAGAAAAATTGCAGTTTACAAAAGAAAATTTTGAGTTTGACTACGATGAGGGAATGAAAGGAATTTATATCGGCGAAATCTTTATTTGCGCGGAAGTCGCGGAAGCGCAGTCGCACGAGTGGGGACACTCTACAAATCGCGAAGTTGCCGAACTTTTTGTACACGGAATGTTGCATATTTTGGGACACGACCACGAGGAAGAACAAGAGCGCAAAATTATGAAAGACTGTGAGTTGGCAGAAACAAAACTTTTGGACAAATTGATAAAAAATTAAGATTTTAGGTGCTTTTTATGGATAAAATCATTATAGACAAGTTGATTGAGAAAGCAAAGCAGGCGGGCGAGCGTGCTTATTGCCCGTGTAGCGAAATGCCAGTCGGCGCGTGTGTGCTGACCCGTAGCGGTATGATTTTTACGGGGTGCAATATCGAAACGACCGCACTTGCGGGCAGTATCGGTGCTATGGAAGTGGCTATCGCAAAGGCAATCAGTGAGGGCGAAAGCAATATCATCGCGATTGCAAGTTATTGCTCCGAGAAAATAGTTTTTCCCACAGGTAATGAGCGCCAATTTTTGCGCGAGTTTACCGAAAGAGCAGAGATAATTTGCGCCACGCAAGACAGAATAGAAACATTTAAAATTCAAGAATTATTGCCGTTTTCAATGAGCGACTAAACAAGTTTTTATTTTTTAAAAAGTTATCCACTTTTCCACAATAAATAATTTGACAATATTCTTGTATTTTGTCACTTTATATACAAAAAATAGACACTTAACCACTAATTTTAGGTAGTTAAGTGCCTATTTTTGTTAAATTTTACAAATTATGCTTTTTGCTGATTTTATAGGTATAGGGGAAACTTGTGCCGATAAATTGCGCTCAATTTTGAGTACTTTTGCCGTGCAAGTTTCATTTTTTAGCCCTACAGGTACAAGTACCAAATCGTTTATTTTTAAATCTAAAATATCAAAAATATACCAGCGTATTGCACCTGTTAGTGTACCGTCCAAAATCTCCACTTTTGCAAAATCAGCCATTGCTAAATCGCGAATTTTTCCGCCCGCAAGTGAGTGAATCATACTTTTCCTCCGTTTTATTCTTCCACTTCTTCAAACTGACTATTATACAAATCTGCATAAAAACCATTTTGCGCGAGCAATTCTTCGTGAGTGCCTTTTTCCACAATATCACCGTCACGCATTACAAGTATCAAGTCACTATTTTTGATTGTTGAGAGTCGGTGCGCAATTACAAAAGAAGTGCGATTTTTCGTTAGTTTATCCATTGCTTGTTGAATTAATACCTCTGTGCGAGTGTCAACCGAACTTGTTGCCTCATCGAGAATAAGCATAGGGCTGTTTTGCACCATCGCACGCGCAATCGTGATGAGTTGGCGCTGACCAGCGGAAATCGTGGTATTTTCATCTAATATTGTGTCGTAACCGTGAGGGAGTGTTCGTACAAAATGGTCTAGCCCGCACGCCTTGCTTGCCTCTATAATTTGCTCTAATGTGACATCTTGCTTGTCATAGGCAATGTTTTCTTTGATTGTGCCATTAAATATCCAAGTATCTTGCAATACCATTGAAAATAATTCGTGTACATTTTCGCGTTTCATATCTTGCGTATTTATACCGTCAATCGTGATTGTACCGCTATCTACATCATAAAAGCGCATAAGCAGGTTTACAAGTGTTGTTTTCCCAGCACCCGTTGGACCAACGATTGCCACTTTTTGTCCAGCCTTGATTGAAGCGGAAAAATCTTTTATAACTGGCTTTTCAGGGGTGTAACCAAAACGAATGTGGCTAAATTCTACATTGCCTTTGACATTTTCAATTTTTGCAGTCTTGTGCGACTCATCAGCCATTTCTTTTTCTTCCAAAAATTCAAATACGCGTTCGCAACCAGCGCTAGCCGATTGAAGGTTGGTAAACGCTTGCGCCATTTGCGATAGTGGTTGAGTGAATAAGCGTACATAAATGATAAATGCCGAAATTACACCAAAACTGATTGTTCCGTTTACTGCTAGCACCGCGCCGACTACGCACACAGCCACATAACCAAAGTTGCCGATAAACATCATTACAGGCATCATAAGTCCAGATAAAAATTGACTTTTCCACGCACTTTTGTAAAGTTCTGTGTTGTGCCTGTCAAAAGTTTCTTTTGCTTGTCTCTCGCCATTATATGCTTTTACTACATTGTGTCCAGAAAATACTTCTTCAATGTGTCCGTTAATTTTACCGAGGCTTTGTTGTTGTTGGACAAAGTATTTTTGCGACTTAGACATTATTACGCCCATAATCACAAAACCTAATAGGCTTGCACCTATCGCCGTAAGCGCCATAATCCAGTTGGTGACAAACATCATAATCAGTGAGCCAACAAACAAAGTTATCGCAGACACAAGGGTAGATAGACTGTTGTTTAGTGTTTGCCCGATTAAATCTACATCGTTTGTAATTCGACTCATCACATCACCGTGTGAGCGTGAGTCAAGGTATTTTAGAGGCAAACGATTGATTTTTTGAGTAATATCTCTACGCATTTTGCGTGAAACTTTGTTTGTAGCGGTCGCCATAATCAAGCCTTCGCTTAAATTGCAGATTGCGCCCGCTATATATATAATGATTAAAAATAGCCCAACTTCCCAGATTAAATCAAGGTTTGCGTCGCGTGGAGCAATACCTTGCGCAAGGTCGCCCATAGCGTTGATTAATTCATCAGTAATTTGCTTTACATAGTCAGGACCGATTACATTTAGTATCGCACCTACCATAGCAAGCGCACAAGCAATACCGATTGCCCACCAGTAAGTCTTGCAATATTTGAGTAATTTACCGATAGATTTTTTAAAGTTTTTTGGCTTTTCGCCAACATTCATAGGACCGTGAGGCTTGTTAGATTTATTGTTACTCATTTTCTAGTTCCTCCTTTGAAAGTTGTGAAAGCGCAATTTCTTGATAAACAGGACAAGATTTTAGCAATTCTTCGTGCGTGCCACTGCCCACCATTTTACCATTGTCTAGTACAATGATTTTGTCCGCATCTTTGATAGTACCAATTCGTTGCGCCACAATCAAAACAGTCGCATCTTTGGTGTGCTTTTTGAGTGCGGAACGCAAATTGCGGTCGGTTTTGTAGTCAAGAGCAGAAAAAGTATCATCAAAAATGTAAATTTCAGGGTCACGGCAGACTGCGCGCGCAATAGAAATTCGTTGCTTTTGTCCGCCCGATAGGTTGGTACCGCCTTGCGAAATAGGGGCAGAATATTGACCTTCTTTCTTTTCTACAAAGTCTTTTGCTTGTGCGACCTCAACAGCAGTCTTAATGTTGTCATCAGGTAATTTTGTGTTATTTTTGTCACCGTACGCCACATTGCTAGCGATAGTTCCGCTAAACAACACCGCTTTTTGCGGAATGTAGCCAATTTTGTCGTGCAACGCTTCTAGTTTGTAATCACGCACATTTACACCATCAACGGTAATTTCGCCAGATGTCGCATCGTAAAAGCGCGGTACAAGGTTTATTAGAGTAGATTTTCCGCTACCAGTCGAGCCGATAAACGCCACCGTTTCGCCTTTTTTGGCGGTAAATGAAATATTTTCCAGCACATTTTCCTCAGCATCAGGGTACCTAAATGAAACATTGTTAAATACCACTTCGCCAATCTTTTCTTCTATACCAGAAGAAATAGTGCCGTCCTTGATATTTTCAGGAGTACTTAGTACTTCGTTTATACGCTTGCCCGCAGTAAAAGCACGCGGAAGCATAACGAAAATCATTACTATCATCATAAACGCCATAATTATTTGAATTGCGTACGAGCAGTATTCCATCATATTACCGATAACTAGTGGTCGCGCAAGAACAGTGGTATCGTTAAAAATATACGCACTGAGTATATAGATTGCCAAAGTAACACCACTCATAATGAGAGTGATAAATGGAAACAATGCACTCATCATTCTAGTTACAAACATATTTGTATTTGTAAGGGTATCGTTCGTTTTGTCAAATTTCTTTTGCTGATATTTTTCGGCATTGTATGCGCGTATTACACGCACGCCTTGCAAATTTTCACGCGCGCTCGCGTTTACATCATCGGTTTGCTTTTGCAGTTTGCGAAATTTAGGGAAGGTCACCAAAATTGCTATTGCAAAGAAAACTAGCATAAGCACAACTGCAATTATGATTGAAAGTGTCCACTCAATGTGCGTGTTGGAAATTTTGCAAATCGCCCAAATCGCAAGTACAGGCGCCTTGATGATTACTTGCAAGCCCATTGCAATGGTAAGTTGAATTTGTGTAATATCGTTTGTGCAACGGGTGATAAGACTAGGGGTGCTAAACTTGTTTATTTCTTGCATCGAAAAGCCTTGCACTTTGCCAAAAATATTTGCGCGTACACGGTTTGAAAAGCCCGCCGAGATTCTTGATGCAAAATAGCCCGTAACGACCGCAAGCAATGCACTACCCAAAGCACATACCAGCATCAACGCGCCGTTTGTCCAGATTTCAGTCATATCGCCAGTAGTGGTCGCATATTGAATGACAAGATTTAGGTATTCAGGAAGTTTTAAGTCTAAGTAAACTTGCCCAACGACTAGCACGATACAGCAAAATAACGACACATAGTCCCATTTTTGTAAAAATCGTAAAATATTCATAGATTTTCTCCTTTTTCTTTATTTGTACTATTTGTTTGGCTCAAACTCTCCAAATTTTGCATCATTTTCTCCAAAATAAGGCTAAAATGTGCCAATTCATCATTTGATATGTTGTTAAGTGCTTTTTCTTCAAAATCGTGTAAATCTTTTTCTACAATGTCACGAAATTGCGCAGATTTTTTAGTTAATACGAGTTGCTTTAACCTTGCATCACTTGCTACACTTTCGCGTGTAATCAAGCCTTGCTTTTCGAGATTGCTCACTATTTGCGTAGCGGTCGAACGCCTTATGCAAAACTCTTTTTCAATGTCGCGCTGATAAATAGCCTTGTCTGCATTTTCGTGTAAAAAACCCAGCACGCACAACTGTAAGTGCGTAGGTGATTTGCTTACACAACGATATTTTTGCATCAAAGTGCGATGAATAAGATTTTCGATTTTTCTAAACTCAAAAAAGACGCTTTTTGGCATAATTGCTCCAAATTTGTTAGTATGCTAACAATTATATTCATTTAATTTTGAAAAGTCAAGATTTTAGTCGCAATTTTTTTGCTAATTTTGTCGAAAAAAAGTCGCCACAAATCAAAAAAATACTCCCAACAAAAATTGAAAGTATTTTATGCAAAGATTTTACCGCTTGCCACTTAAATTTATTTGTCTTGGAAAGTTTCAAACAAATGGTGCATAGATTTTGCGTATTACTTATTTTTTAGATAGTCGATATATTCTGCTTTTGTTTCGTTGAGTTTGTTACGCAAGTCTTTGTAGTATTTGTAACGGTCGTAATTTTTCTTGACATTAGGCAAATCGATAGCCCCCAAAGCAACGGAAATTGCCCCAAAACCGACCGCAACCATA
Source organism: bacterium (assembly GCA_963595385.1). Lineage (GTDB taxonomy): Bacteria > Bacillota > Clostridia > Christensenellales > UBA1242 > UBA7867. The sequence continues at coordinate 2,436 of CAVBHV010000023.1, read as the reverse complement.
GACATAATGCTACCATATTCGTTGTAAACAACCCCCGCAACCCCCAACACGGTCACCGAAAGCACATTGGTCACTACGCTAGTTGTCACCACGCCCTTGTAGTATTTCTCTCTAATCTCTGCAACTTCGTTTACGCAGTCAATTCCATCTAAAAATTGGCTTTGGTGGTAGTTTGCAAACTCTCTATATTTCCTCGCTGACATAATTTTGTTCCTTTTTGTTTTTTCTCGCTATAAAATGATTATAGCACACAAAACGCCATTTTTCAATAGGGGAAATCAAGGTTTTTAGCGAAATTTACCGCCATTTTGCAAAAAATAAAAAAGCAAATTATTTTGCTTTTCTATAAAATATCTGTACTGCCATTGTCGGTGGTGTCGTTTATATTTGAGTTAGTTATCGGCTCAAAAATCGCCGTAATTACAGAATTTTGGATTAGGTCAAACGGAATGTTTACGCTGAGATTGTTGTACGCAGAAAGGTTCGCACCATTGCTGGCAGTCCAGCCCATAAAGTTGTAGCCCGTAAACGGCACAGCGCTTAGGTGAATAGTGCTTGTGTCATCATCATAGCCAATCACGCGCGCCTCACCGCCACTGCTAGCGGAGATTGCCACGCCCTCAATCTTCGCTCCATAACTAGGCGTTTTTAGGGTTTGCTTGGTGTTGACAAGGTTTACAGTTATATTTGTAGTGCCATAAAGATACTCAAAACTCATCGACACGACATTTGTTTCCTCTTTTGCGTAGTAGGTAATTCGGTTTGCATTGCCCGCGCCATACAGCACGCCCTCATAGTATTCGGTAGGGTAGGTCGTATTGCCAACAGTAATGCTGTTTACATACATTCCACTAGTAGGGGTCAGGACTAAGAAATCAGTATCGCCTATTTTTTCGTTTGAGTAAGTACCTTCACCGCCACTAAACGCGACTGTAATGACAGGTATAGCCTTGAAATATGCAACAAGTGTGGTATTTTGTGTTATGGTAAAAGAAAGCGGGTTTGCTGTTTTCCGTTCATTGTTCAACAACCAATAATCAAATGTGTAGTTGCTTTCTGGAACCGCTTGTGCTTTTACGGTACTGTTTTTAACATATTCGGTGCTTGTATCTACAATCGAACCACCACCAGTAGGGGATACGTTGGTAGATAGTGTATAGCCATCAAAGGTCCACCGAGCATCAGCAGTTTGATTACTAGTCCAACTCCAAGTGGTAGATGAGTATAACCGCGTATTTCCTATATACCAACCATTGAATATGTAATTCTCTTTAGTTGGAGTAGGTAATGTGGAAGATATAGTACTATTATATGTGACGGTAATGCTAGTACTAATGCTTGTACCTCCGTCGGAATTAAAAGATAAACTATATTTATTTGCAATGACATCACTTGTGTTAATAGTAAGCTTTAATACACCTACAAGATACCTATTAAAAGCACTTTCAGATAATGTCGAGTTTGAACCAGTAAAGTTATTTCCAGAGCGTGTATAGGTGATTGCTTGGTAATCCGATGCGCTACTACTGTTTACCTTAGTGAGTGCAGTAGATAGGGCTGTTGACTCAGTACCTTTGGTTGTTTTAACTGTACCCCAGGCAAATTTTGCACTAAATGAGGTAGCGGACCAAGTGTAACCTTTCGGTGCTAAACTAAATGCTCCAGTCCACTGATAATCAGTGCTGCTGTTGCCACTAACGCTAGTTCCCGTAATATTACAACTACCTATATAATCTCCGTTGTCTATATAAATATATATTCTTCCATAACCAGTATTACTGCTGTAAGTTACTGTCGTTAAATCCGACTTAAATGAAATCTCACTTGCTCTCGCGGGTGGATTACTAGGGAGGGTAAATGCACACACTAGCGCTACGACACCCGCAACCAAAATTGACACAAAAATGGCAGAAATTTTGTAAATCTTTGCGTTCATTTTTTATACCTCCAAAATTACTTTTTTGATAAAATTATATTAAATATTGAGCGATAAGTCAAATATATTGACTGACATTCTATAAATTTTCAAAATTTTTTAAAATTACTGTTTCACAATCTACTATATTTTGTGAATTTTGTTATGTAATTATACTATAAAATTTACAAAAGGTGGAACCACTATGAAACAACAACTTAAAACATTACAACAAGAAAGACAACTTACACTCGCTGATTTAGCAGAAAGAGTTGCGTATTTTAGAAATCGCGAACAAATCAGCGCACGCGAACTAAGCCTTATGATAGGCAAGCACGAAAGTTACATAAATAAATTAGAAAATACTGATTTCAATTTTTCAGCAAGAACATTACTCGAAATAATCAATACTCTAAATGTGCCGATTGAGGAGTTTTTTGCACCCGATTTCAAAACTTATAGACAAGACACAGAGTTGCAAACAATTATCAAAAACCTTTCGCTAGCACAGCGCGTTTGCT
>CAVBHV010000022.1:0-9788 GCA_963595385.1 bacterium | reverse complement strand
GAATATAGCGTTTGATTAAAGTTAAATTTCTGCATTAATTCCTCTACTTCGCTTAACATTTTAGCCCTTACATTTTCTGGAATTTGACTTAAATTTGCGCGGATTAGTAGATTTTTTGGAGTATTATCAAGTTCGACAAACTCCATTAATTGCACATTGTACCCGCACGCCCTCAACAAATTACAACGAATACTGTCGGTAAAAAGTGCTGAAATTCTTTCTTTTACAACCCCATAACGGGTAATAATTTGCAAGTCATCGGCTTCTATTTGAGCGTTAATTTCGTGCTGGCAACAAGGCACAGAAAATATCATTTTTGCGCCCCATTTTATAGCATTAAGCAATGCATAATCGGTAGCAGTATCGCACGCGTGCAATGTGATTACCATATCAACTGGAAAATTTGCTTTATACCCATTTATATCACCTAGTTCAAATTTTATGTCACTATACCCATATTTTTGTGCGGTTATGTTGCAATTTTTGATTACTTCTTCTTTAAGGTCGAGTCCAACTATTTTTACATTTATGTGCTTTATCATTTTAAAATAGTAGTAAATTACAAAAGTCAAATAAGACTTGCCACAGCCAAAATCAATGATATTTAGATGCGCAAAATTTTTATCTTTTATACTATCATCAATGATTTCTAAAAAGCGATTTATTTGCTTGTATTTATCGTACATCGAAGCAATTATTTTACCACTTGAAGTCATAACGCCTATATCAACCAACGGCTCAATCACAACCCCTTGTGGCAAAATATAATTTTTCTGCCTATTATTGTTGGTGTTGATTTCAATATCATTAGATTTATTAATTTTGTTAAAAAATATTTTGCCTTTTTTTGATATTTTTATTTGGTATTCACAAGCGTTGCTAAACATATTAAACTGCTTAAAAGTGTCAAAAAACTGCAAAATATGCGTTTTTATTGCATTTTTTGCTATATTTTCGTGAAAAACTTGCTTTTCGGTATAAGCACTGGACAAAAATTTGTCGCCTTTATTTTCAATCTCGACTTTACGATACTGCGCATTTTTCTCTGGGTTGCTAATGATAATTTTGACTATTTCTTTTGCAAAAATCTTGTCTAAAATTTGCTCCAATTCCAAATCATTTGTTTCGCTCATAATCTTACCCTAACCTAAATTTTTACTATATTCATCAAATTTATCTAAATCTAGCGTATATCTCTTTTTGCTTTGAGTGGCACATAAATTTATTTTTTGTTTAGTCTTTGTCGGCTTGCTTGATGCTGAGAGATAGTCTATTTTTTTGCAAATCGACACCTATTACGCGCACGCGCACATGGTCGCCAACGGTCAAAACTTCGCTAGGGTGCTTGATATACTCATCGCTAATTTCACTGATATGCACCATACCATCGGTATGCACACCGACATCAACAAACACACCAAAGTCGATTACATTACGAACGACACCGTCCAAATCCATACCAACTGTCAAATCTTCTAGCCCTAACAACTCGCTACGCAAAACTGGTTGAGGCAAACTATCGCGCACATCGCGCCCTGGTTTTTGCAATTCTGCCACAATATCAAGTAAAGTAGGCTCACCGATGCCACAAATTTTGGCTACATTGCTAGCCCCCTCTTGCTCAATTCGCTTTGGTAATGTAGCAAGTCCGCCAGCACGCACATCATCTTCATTAAGCCCAAAATGAGCCAAAAGTTTGGTAACGGCAGGGTAACTTTCTGGGTGTACCGCTGTATTATCTAAGATATTTTTTGCATTTGGAATACGCAAGAAACCCGCGCATTGCTCATAGGCTTTTGCACCTAATTTGTTTACTTCCAACAACTGCTCGCGCGAAGTAAAGCCTTTGTGCTGGTTGCGGTATTTTTCGATTTCGCCCGCGATACTTGCATTTAGTCCACTAATGTGTGTAAGCAAAGCAACTGAGGCGGTATTGAGGTCCACTCCGACCGTATTTACGCTGTTTTCTACCACACCATCTAGCACTTCGCTGAGGCGTTTTTGTGGCATATCGTGTTGATATTGACCGACACCAAGCGATTTTGGGTCGATTTTGATAAGTTCTGCCAACGGGTCTTGCAATCTACGCGCGATTGAAACGGCACTACGGATACTTACATCATATTGAGGGAACTCTTTTGCACCTAACTTACTAGCGCTATATACACTCGCTCCACTTTCGTTTACCATAGCGTATTGCAATTTGCGCGGACTCATAGATTTGATTAATTTTGTAACAAAAATTTCCGATTCCTTGCTAGCAGTTCCGTTACCTATTGCGATTGTATCGACATTATTTTTGATAATCATTGCTGAAAGTGTGCTAATCGCCTCATCAACTTTGTTTTGTGGAGGAGTTGGATAAACAACGCCCGTGTCTAGCACTTTTCCGCTAGGGTCGATAACAGCAATTTTACACCCAGTACGATATGCTGGGTCAACCGCCATAATGGTCTTACCTTTTAGAGGTGGTTGCATCAAAAGCGGTTGCAAATTCACTTCAAACATCTTGATAGACTGCTCATTTGCCTTGTCGGTGAGTTCGTTTCTAAACTCGCGTTCAAGACTAGGTGCAAGCAAACGCGTATAACCATCTACAACAGCATACGCAACAAGCGCACTAGCGGTCATAGTAGTAAAATCAACATTTTTAGGCAATTTCAATTTGCTTTGCTCATCAAATTCAGGCATAAATGCAGTATGTTCGCCCTTTACAAACTGGCTAAACAAACTCTCAAACACCTTTGTATAGCCGTTTCTATCTAAATCCATACTTACCTTTACTGCACCCTCTTTTTCACCACGGTTAAAGGCTAGTACGCGGTGCGCTGGTATAAATTTGATGATTTGGTGGAAAGCCTTGTAATTTTCATAGACTTTTTTCTCATCTTTTTCCTCTTTCCACTCAGTATTAATGCTAGCGCGAGGCCAGTAAATTACACGCAAATTCTTGCGCGCTGTTGGGTCATCAGCCACAATTTCAGCGATAATGTCGCTTGCACCACTTAGGGCGGATTGTACATCGTTTATACCCTTTTCTTCATTAATATAAGGAGTTGCAAGCGCAACTAAATCGTTGTTGTCTTGTTTTAAAATTGCATCGGCAAGTGGTTGAAGCCCGCTAGCGATTGCCACACTAGCACGCGTTTTTCTCTTTGGTCTAAACGGTCTATAAATATCCTCAATCTCGGTCAATGTGATTGAATCTTCAATTTGCTTTTGCAACTCAGGGGTAAGATTTCCTTGCTCTGTTAAGAGTTTCACAACCTCATCTTTTCGCTCGTTTAGATTGCGAAGATAAGTAAGGTTATCGGCAAATTCGCGTATTGTTTGGTCATCGCAACTGCCGTGCATTTCCTTTCGGTAACGCGCGATAAATGGAATAGTGCAACCCTCATCAATTAGGCTAATAAGGTTTTGTGCATAAATAGGTTTTAGGTTAAATTTTTGTGCTAATACATTTGAAATTTCCATAATTAAAACTTCCTTTGTGTCGATTTTTTGTTGGTTAATAGATTATTTTTTATAGAAAGTGTGTAAATTTTGTCACTATATCGCAAATTTTTGCAATTTATCAAGTTTTCCACAGTGGATAACTTGTGCGACAAAATAAACTTGCTATTCTTTACCTAAGTAAATCATACGGTGGCAATTTTCACATTCTAGCATTTCATTTTGTTTGAGCAAATCGCGCCTTGCACTAGGCAATTCCATAGCACAGCCACCGCAACTATTATTTACTAATGGTACAAAAATTGGAAACTTGTGGTCATCGCGCATCGCAAGGTAACGCTCCATAACTTTTGGCTCAATGTTTTTTGCTATGCGTGCTAAATCTGCTTTGATACTCTCAATTTGGCTATTTTTGTTGCTTGCGAATTTGTTGTACTGCTCAATACTTTCGCTGTATTTTTTCTTTGCATCCATACCACTTGTTTTGGCTTTTTCAAAGTCGCTAAGAGTCGCCAAAATTTGTTTTGAAAGTTTTGAAATTTCTTTGTTTAAAGTCAAAACACTGGCAAGTTCGCGATTGATATTTGTCGTACTTTCGCGCAACTCTGCCTCAGTTTTCTTGCTAAAATCAACTTTTTTTACATCATTTAATTTTGCATTTTCTTTTTCAAAAACTTGTTTTAACCTCTCGTATTCAGCGATAAGTTGCGAAGCGGAATGTTCCAACTCCACCATTTTGTTTTGCGCTTGCTTCACTTGGTCCACCATTTGATTTACCACGCGTTTTGATTGGCTATTTTCTAGTTCTCGCGCAATTTTCACTAGCATTGCATCTTTTTTCTGGTATTCTAAAATATCGTCTAACATATTTCCTCCTCAACTAATTTAATTTGATTTCTTATTCTATTTAAAGTAAATTTTACCGACTCGGTCACCGCAAGTTGTTTGTTTGCTGTCTTTAAAATTTTGAGATATTTTTGCTCATATTCGCGCAACCATTCTAGATATTCTTTGCAAAAATAACTCTGCATCACTGCACCAAACATCAGTTGCTCCTCAGTTAGGCGCTGTATGGCTGGTTTTGCGCGCAAAATGTGATAAAGTTTTTTGTCTTTTATCACTTTGTCTGTGACAATCGCAAAACCATTTTCATTTAGCCATTTACGCACGGCATAAATATCTTTCATAGGTTGCAAAATAAGATTTTCGATTGTATTTAATGAGCGCACACGCGAATAATCATATAAAATTTTGATTATTTCATCACCGCCCATACCAGCAATCAACACTTCATCAGGCTTTTCACGCACGCGCGAAAGTCCGTTGCAGTTGTAAAAAATTGCTTGGTCATCGACATTTGCTGATTTTAATAAACGAATAGTTTTTTCTAAGCATTTTAGGCTGACATCAATCGCAACAACTCGGTTTGCCTTCCACCCGTCCAGCACATAAAGGCTTATGTACCCGTGGTCACACCCCACATCTGCAAAGCAGTTGCACGGCTCGATTTCATTTGCAATCGCTTGCAAACGCGGTGTAAGTTTAATCATCAATAAAATCCTTTAATTTTTTACTACGACTAGGGTTGCGCAATTTTTTGAGCGCTTTGGCTTCAATCTGTCGAATTCTCTCACGGGTAACATTAAATTCTTTACCGACTTCTTCCAAAGTACGAGGGTGCGCATCATCAAGCCCATAACGCAAGCGAATTACTTTTTGCTCACGCGGAGTCAAAGTTTCAATTACCGCTAAAAGTTGCTCTTTTAGCATAGTTTGAATTACGGTTTCTGACGGATTTTTGGCGTTGTCATCTTCGACAAAGTCGTAAAATTCGCTGTCGCCCTCCTCACCTGTTGGAGTTTCAAGGCTGGTAGGTTCCAAAGCAATACGGCGGATTTCACCAATTTTTTCCTCAGTCATACCCATAACTTGTGCGATTTCGGCATCTGTTGGCTCCCTCCCCAAAGTTTGCCAAAGTTGGCGAGTCACCCTACCTAATTTGTTTATCGTTTCTACCATATGCACGGGTATGCGAATGGTACGGGCTTGGTCGGCAATCGCACGCGAAATGGCTTGTCTAATCCAGCAAGTACCGTATGTAGAAAAGTGGCAACCTCTGCGGTAGTCAAAGCGTTCTACACCTTTGATTAAGCCTAAATTTCCCTCTTGAATAAGGTCGGAAAAACTCATACTTGTTTTACCTAGATAGCGTTTTGCCATACTAACTACCAATTTCAAGTTACATTCAATCAAAGTTTTCTTTGCTTCTTTGTCGCCCGCCATCATACGCTTGCCTAACTCAATTTCTTCCTCAGGGGTCAAAAGTTTTGTGCGTCCTATATCTTTAAAATACATTTTGATAGGGTCGTTTATATTTGCCTGATTCATCAAGTTTTCTAGCATTATGGCATCTTCATCAGTTAGTTCATCTTTTTTGATTTCGATATTTTCGGCCTTCAATCGTTCCATCATTGCATCAATATCTTCGGGAGTGGCATCAACCTTTAACATATTTGAGAAAATATCTTCCTCAGTGACACTACCATTTTTATTTGCAATTTCCTTAAATTTTGCATACTCATTTGCGTATTTATCTTTTTCCAAAATTAATCCTCCTTGTGGGTTTTGTTCTTTTGTTTTATAAATGTATTCATATTTGCAGAATAGTCAAGATTTATTTTGTTAATTGCGGTTTTAATTTCTTCCAGTTTTTTGGTTAATTCAATCGTACGCCTCAACGACTCCTCACGCTCTAGTTTATCTTGCGTGGTTGCACATTTTGCTTGACATTCATCACGCTGTTTTTGCACCGCGCGGAATTGATTTTTTAACAAGCAAGATTTAAAAGTAATCTCAGGGAACGGGTCGGGCAAAAATTCATAATTTACCGTTTCTTTCAGCAAAGGGGTCGAATTATCGACTTCCATAAAACTGTACAAACCACTGATATTTGGCGTATTGCCATTTGTAAGCGTTTGCTTGATGTAACTGTATGCATCGTTTAGCCCCGTATCGTAAAAAACAAGGTCATCAAGCGATGTATCTTTTATATAAGGCTTATTGTACAACACACTTGCCAAAATAAATAGGTCTGCAAGTAAATAGCCGTCTTTTTTGACAGTTTCGGCAGAAGTATTTTTTTCCTCCTGTTGCTCCTCTCGCTCATAATATGGTTTTATTGTGTCCGCCACATTTGCAAGGTCAATTCGCAAGACCTCAATCGGCGTGCTGGTGTATTTATGAATAATCGGCAAATAAATATCTTGCTCGCTCACATTGTCCAAATTTTTGATAACTACCAAACTTTCTTGCACAAATTTTGCACGCTCGTTCGGCTCGTTTAGGTCGTATTTTTGCGCTAGCACATCAATTTTAAATTGCACGCCATCTGTGCTTTCGCTCAGCAATTTTTTCATTGCCTCCGCGCCATAAGTATGTAAAAATTCATCAGGGTCTTTACCATCTGGCAAGTGGCAAACCCGTACATTTAGCGCAACACTGCGCAATACATCTATGCTTCGCAAAGTCGCTTTTTGCCCAGCCGTATCACCATCAAGTAGCAAAATAATATTTTCACTAAATTGCTTTAATTTGCGGGCGTGCATAGGAGTGATTGCCGTACCTAGACACGCAACTGTATTTGTAAAGCCAAACTGGTGCATTGTGATTACATCAATTTGCCCCTCTACAATTATGAGATTTTCCAGCCCTTCAAAGCCCTTTCCGCGATTTTCATCACGCAATTTTTTGAGTAGATTTATGGCAAACACCACTTCACTTTTATTGAAAACTGGGGTTGCGGAGGTATTTTTATATTTTGCCACATCTTTATCTTCCAAAAGCCTTGCGGAAAAGCCGATTACCTCGCCTTCTTTGTTGATAAGTGGAAAAGTTAACCTACCACCGAACGCATCAAATACCCTATCAGCCGTACCATATTGAGTTGTGCGTTCACCGATTAAACCTGCTTTTTTCAAAATTTCATTTGAATAGCCTTTGCCGTTCATAAATTTTACTAAACTGTCCCAGTCTAGGCTACACCCCAGCCCAAAACGAATGATTGATTGCCTATTGATTTGGCGCTTTGCTAGGTAATTTCTCGCAAGTTGTGCGCGCGGGTGGTCGGCAAATAAGTTGTTGAAATAATACCTTCCTGCATCTTTTAGTGCGGACAACAACTGCGTACGCTCTTTTTTCCTTTGCTCGATATTTTCGGCATCAGCGCCTTTCATTTCAGGTAAAGGTAAGTTTGCATCGTTTGCCAAACGCTCTACACACTCGATAAAGCCTAAATTTTCATATTTGCTCAAAAATTTTATTGCATCGCCACTCTCTTTGCACCCAAAGCAGTGATAACTTTGGCTCTCTGGATACACAAAGAATGAAGGCGTTTTTTCGTGGTGAAAAGGGCAACAACCCACAAACTCACGACCGTTGCGTTTTAAGGGAACATAGCGCGAAATCAAATCTACAATATCGCAACGCGATTTTAATTCATCTAGCCAATCAGGCGTAAACAATCGTGCCATAATTTCTCCTTTTAATAAAAACTCAAAGCAAACCAACTATATTTTAGTTTACCAATAAATTCGGTACAAACCGAACAAAAATATGTAAATTTTTAGTGTTTACATATACTTACGCAACAACTTGTCCATTTCCCTTTATTTTTCTTGAATTTTTTTCAAAAAAGCAAAGAAAAACCCAAAAGCCGTATAACTTTTAGGTTTTTTGTGTATATAATAGGCTAATTTAGCCTAAAATTAGTAAATTTATTTAGCAATTTCAAGAATGTTGCAATAGACAAAATTAGTATGCTTTTGAAAAATATGCCACTTTTTTCGCTTTTTTACCGCACCAAACACAAGTGCAATCCTCGTGTGGCTCGGTCACATTTTCAGCAAAAGGCAGATTTCTAGTGTTTGCACCAGTCGCCTCTTTGATAGCCAACTCACATTCCTTTTCATCGCACCAATTTGCTTTGATAAAGCCAGATTGATTGTCGATTAAGTCCATAAATTCTTGCTTGCTGTTTGCTGGAATAATGCGTTTTTGCAAGTTTTCGGTAGCATTTTGTAGCATAGTATCTTGAATTTCATCAAGTGCTTTTTGAATGTTTGCCACAATGTTTTCATCAATAGCAATCTTAAATTTCTCGCCATTTACACGCTTTACGCATTGAACAAAGTTTTCTTCCAACTCTTTTTTGCCGACTTCAATTCTCAAAGGTACACCGCGCATTTCGTGAGTGTAGTATTTTGCACCAGGGCGTACATCTTTGTCCGCATCTAACTCCACTCTTATACCAAATTCTTCCAAATCATTTTGCAATTTTTTGCAGTATTCATCGGTATCACCGATAGGAATAATCACTACTTGCGTTGGCGCAATCTTTGGAGGAAGCACCAAACCTTTGTCATCGCCGTGCACCATAATTAAAGCACCAATCAAACGCGTTGAAACACCCCAACTGGTCATATATACATAGTTGTTTGCACTTTCTTTGTTTTCAAACTTAACATCGGCAATTTTGGAAAAATTTTGCCCAAGGTAGTGAACCGTACCCATTTGCACAGCCTTTCCATCTGGCATAAGCCCCTCGATACTATAAGAATCTACCGCGCCTGCAAATTTTTCTTTTTCAGATTTTTTGCCTTTGATAGTAGGAATAGCCATACAATCGCGCACGAAGTTGTAGTAAACTTCGGTCATTTCCTCTACCTCGGTGCGCGCCTCTTGCTCTGTTGCGTGAGCAGTGTGTCCCTCTTGCCATTGAAATTCCGAAGTCCTAAGGAATAGTCTAGGGTGCTTTTCCCACCTAACCACATTGCACCATTGATTTACGCGCAAAGGCAAATCTTTGTATGATGAAATCCACCTTTTCATACTCTCGTGAATAATCGTTTCCGAAGTTGGACGCACTACCAAAGGCTCTGGCAATTCCTTTCCGCCCGCGTGCGTAACAACCGCGATTTCTGGGCTAAATCCCTCTACATGTTCTTTTTCTCTCGATAAAAATGAATAAGGAATAAAGAGAGGAAAACTTGCATTTTTTGCCCCGTGTTTTTTAATTCTTCTATCTAATTCATCGCGTATATTTTCCCAAATTGCATAACCATATGGCATAATAGTCATACAACCTTTTACAGGTGAATGTTCCGCCAACTTTGCCTTCGCTACTACATTTTGATACCATTCAGCAATATTGTCCTTGCTGAGAGAATTTTTTGTAATTTCCATAATATGTTCCCCTTTGATTGAATGTAAAATTTTAAAAAATTAAATCGTTATATTTCTATTTTTGGTCTTAAATTTCAACTTTTACACCCCTAAGG
>CAVBHV010000021.1:7491-10405 GCA_963595385.1 bacterium | reverse complement strand
CTATGTTTTTATATCTATATAATATTATAACATATTTTAGCAATTTTGTCAATATAGCGCACTCCCCAACCTTTTTATAAAAATAAAACTCTAAATTAAATTTGCTTGATAAAATCTACAACTAGTGGTATAATTAACAATAGCACTGATTTTTATGGTGTAACCCAAAAGTACAAAATTGTACATTTTTGCCATATTTTTTGGTAAAAGTGCAACACTGTACCGTAAATATTTAACTAAGGAGATTTTATTATGAACATTTGGCACGACATTGAAAAAAGCAGAATTAAGGCTGATGACTTTATGGCTTTTATTGAAATAGGAAAAGGCAACAAAGTTAAGTACGAACTCGACAAAGAAACTGGTTTGATTGCGTTTGACCGCCTTCTTCACACAAGTATGGTGTACCCAGCAAACTATGGTTTTATTCCTCGTACTCTCGGTGGCGATGGTGACCCACTAGATGTACTCGTTCTCACTAGCGAACCTTTGATGTCTGGCTGTCTTGTTGAGGCACGCCCTATCGGTATGATTGTTATGGTTGATGATGGCGAGCAAGATGAAAAAATTATCGCTGTTGCAAAAGCCGACCCATTCTTTGCTAATGTAAAATGTATGGACGACCTACCAAAACACACTTTTGATGAAATGGTACACTTCTTTAAGCGTTACAAGGAATTGCAAAACAAGGTAACTGAGATTAAAGGCGTAGAGGGTATGGAATCTGCTCTCAAAATAATCAACGAAAGTCTTGTAAACTACACTGCCGAATACGACAGAAACTAATCTAAAAAAAGGTGTGCGCTAAGCACAAAAAATAGGAGTTATGAAAAATCAAGAACTAGATGACCCATGCGGAAGAGTTTGCTACCCGCGATATAAGAGGTTTTTATCCTACTTAAATATCACTTGTGCGGTATTTGTGGTTTTTTCGCTTGCGTTATGCTCATTTTGGCTATCAACGCATTATGTAAAGCCAATTGATGGCGTTTCTATGCAACCCGGTATCAACAACTATGATGATGCGACTGGCGATATTGCGCTTGTTTCGCGCATTGCTCCCCTAACTCACGGTGATGTCGTGATTGTAGATATTTCCGAAATTAGGACAGACAAAAGTTTACTCATCAAACGCGCGATTGCGCTCGCTGGCGACAAACTTACCCTAACAAACGACAATGGCTTCATTCAAGTGTATATCAATGATACATTACTTGATGAGCCGTATATCAAAGACCCTAGCAATCAAAGTGTGAGCGCCTTTGAGGCGTTCCGTGACCAATCGAGTTGGACACACAAAGTGTCAAAAATTGATGACTCATCAACAAAAGTTTCGATTATCATTCCAGAAGGATATTTCTTCTTTATGGGCGATAATCGCGCAAATAGTTATGATGGGCGCGCGCTAGGTCCACTCCCTACCTATATGTGTCAAGGAGTGGTGGAAAAAATATTGCCAAAGGGCAGTTTCTTTAATAATCTAATTCGTAGTTTATATTAAAAACACACTAAGCATACAAACTTTGTGTGTTTTTTGTTTTTTTTGCAAAAAAATAGTTATAAAAAGAAAAGACAGGAATAAACCTGTCTTTATTAGTAAACGCAAATTAACGCTTGCTGAATTGCACTGCACGGCGTGCTTTGTGCAAACCATATTTTTTACGCTCTTTCATACGAGGGTCACGAGTTAACAAACCTGCGGTTTTGATAACTGGTTTAAACTCTTCATTTTCTTTTACAAGAGCGCGTGCAATACCGTGGCGAATTGCTCCTGCTTGTCCGCCAAGACCACCGCCGTTTACTGTTACATAAACATCGTACTTGTCAGCAGTGTTTGTCAATACTAATGGTTGACGAACGATTTGCTTTAAAGTAGCAAGACCGAAGTAATCTTCAATGTCTTTTTTGTTGATTGTGATTTTACCCTTACCTGCGATTAAGCGAACGCGAGCGATAGAAGATTTACGACGACCTGTTGCGTTTGTATATGGGTTTGGAATACTTTTAGTTGCCATAATTATCTAACTCCTTTCACTTCTAATTTAATAGGGTTTTGCGCTTGGTGGTCGTGTTCTGCACCAGCGTAAGTACGCAATTTTTTAAGCATTTGCTTGCCCAATGCGTTTTTAGGCATCATACCCTTAACTGCGCGCATCACTGCAAAGTCACTGCGGTTTTGCATCAAATCTTTGTAAGCGATTTCGCGGTCACCACCTGGGTACAAAGTGTGGTATTTGAATGTTTTTTGATTAATTTTGTTACCAGTAAGCACTACCTTGTCGCAATTAATTACGATAACATAGTCGCCCATATCAGCGTGAGGTGTGTAAGTTGGTTTGTTTTTACCGCGCAAAATTGCGGCTACTTGGCTAGCCAAACGACCCAAAGGAATGTTTGTACCATCAATCACATACCACTTTGCATCTTCTCTTGCTTGTGTTGGCATATAAGTCTTCATAATGAGTTTTCCTCCGAAAAATTCAATAAAAATATTTATCTACCAAGCATTAGATGAGGGGCTAATTCACTAATATTTTCAATAGATTTAACTATTATAGCACAAAATTTTGGAAAAATCAAGAGTTAACGATATAAAAATTTGAATTATTATGCATTAATATTTCACTTCTTTTAGTACCAGTCCACACGCTGGGGCCGTCCTCCCTGCACGCGTGCGTGACATACTTTTGATTATATTTGGAATATCATCTGGGTTGATTTTGCCTTGTCCAACTTCTATCACTGTCCCCGCAATAATTCGTACCATATTGTATAAAAACCCGTCCCCTGTTACAGATAAAACATAATGATTTTCGTTTTTGCTGAGATTAATTTTCGTAATTGTGCGTATAGTTGATTTTGTCGTTGTTTTTGCGCTACAAAAGCCCTTCCAGTCGTGAGTACCCACAAAATA
>CAVBHV010000021.1:0-7428 GCA_963595385.1 bacterium | reverse complement strand
ATTCGCTACTCACCTCGCTACTTCTCAAAATCTTGATATCATTTGGCAAGTAGGAATTTAGTGCTTTGTAGATATTTTGCGGTAAAATCCTCGTGTTTGTATCAAAATGAGCGGGCATTGCGAGTGCGTGAACGCCTGCATCTGTCCTACCACTACTAATTAGGCTTACTCTTTCCCCAGTTGCTTGAAAAATTGCATCTTCGATTGCGCCTTGCACTGTGATTTCTTGTGGCTGAGTTTGCCAACCGCTATAATTTGTACCCAAAAACTGAATTAAAATTAAAATTCTTTTCATAATTCATATTATAGCAAATATCGCAAATTTTGAAAAGCAAAATACATTAAATTGTTTGTCTAACTCGCTTTTTGGTGATATAATTTAACTGTATTTGATTTTAACAAAAAAGGAGCAACTAAATTGAAAAAAATAACTACTGATGGAAATACCGCTTGCGCTATGTCGATTTATGCGACAAACGAAACAGCAATCATCTACCCCATTACTCCTAGTTCACCTATGGCGGAGGCATGCGATGAATGGGCAAGCGCTGGCAAACAAAATATTTACGGCACAAAGATGCAAGTCGTGGAAATGCAAAGCGAAGGCGGTGCAAGTGGCGCGTTGCACGGAAGCTTGTTGTGTGGTAGCCTTACGACAACCTTTACCGCAAGTCAAGGCTTGTTACTGATGATACCAAATATGTACAAAATTGCGGGTGAAATGCTACCTTGCGTATTCAATGTGGCTGCGCGAAGTCTTGCTACCCACGCGCTCTCGATTTTTGGTGACCACAGCGATGTAATGGCGTGTAGGCAAACTGGATTTACTTTTGTATGTTCTCGCAATGTGCAAGAATGTTTTGACCTTGCTACAATTTCTATGATGACTACTCTAAATTCTAGCCTACCAGTCCTTCATTTTTTTGATGGTTTCCGCACATCTCACGAAATTAGCAAAATTGAAGTTTTGGACAATGATGAAATAGCAAAATTAATTCCACAAGACAAAATCGCTCAATTCAAGTCGCGCGCATTAAATCCAAATTGTCCAAAGCAATATGGTACCGCGCAAAATCCTGATGTATTCTTTCAAAATCGCGAAGCTAGCGAAAGTTTTTATCAAGCAGTTGGCACTCATTTCAAAAAGGCGTGCAGTGATTACGAAAAAATTACAGGTAGGCATTACGCCCCATTTACCTACTATGGTGCTGAAAACGCTCAACGCATAATCGTGTCTATGGGCAGTAGCACAGAAACGCTAGAACGCGTAATTGATGTTTACAACAAAAAATACAACGACAAAGCGGGTCTAATCAATGTTTGTCTATACCGCCCGTTCTATGCTGATGATTTTCTATCGGTTTTACCAAAATCTACACGCACTATCACCGTACTAGACCGCACAAAAGAAGGCGGTTCTGCGGGTGAGCCATTATACCTTGATGTTTGTGGAGTATTGCGTGAGTGCAATATAAATATTCCTGTCCTTAGTGGGCGTTATGGTTTAGGTGGAAAAGATTTTACCCCAGCGTGTGCAATGGCTGTCATCACAAACTGCGCACCAAACGGAAAGACCCATTTTACCGTAGGTATTGAAGATGATATGAATGGCACTAGCCTCCCTCTCCCCAAATTTACACTTGATACCAAAAGCACGCAATGTCTATTTTATGGTTTAGGTAGTGACGGCACAGTCAGCGCAAACAAAAATAGTATCAAAATTATAGGCGACCTCACGCCACTTTACGCTCAAGGTTTCTTTGTATATGATAGTAAAAAAAGCGGAAGCGTTACCATTTCACACTTGCGTTTTGGCAAACAACCTATTACCGCCCCTTACGAAATTGACACAGCGGACTTTATTGCTTGTCACAATGCGCGCTATATCGGCAAATATGACTTTTTGTCAAAACTCCGCACGCGTGGTACACTTTTGCTAAACTGTGATTGGAAGCCAGAGGAATTAGAAGAAAAATTGCCCGCAAATTTCAAGCGTGAACTTGCGCAACGCAATATCAGTTTTTATATAATTGATGCGCAAAGAATTGCACAAGATTTGGGCTTGCGCGGGAAAATAAACACAATAATGCAATCTGCCTTTTTTAGGCTGACAAATATTATGCCTTATGAAGAAGCGGTCACCGCTATGAAAGAAGCATCAAAAAAATCTTACGGCAAGGCTGGTGAAGCAGTTGTGCAACAAAACTATCAAGCCATAACTGCGGGTGGTAGGGAGATTATTCAAATCAATGTTCCTTCAAAATGGCTAAACGCTACCGATGAGTTAACCACAACTTACACAGAAAATAAAACTCCTTTTGCCAAAAACATTATGGAGCCTATCGCAAAACTTCAAGGAGATAATTTGCCAGTAAGTGCCTTTTCTGCTGATGGGCATATCCCTACCGACACCGCAAGGTTTGAAAAACGCGGAGTAGCAACAAACATACCTTGCTGGCTAAAAGGAAATTGTATTCAATGCAATATGTGTAGTTTTGTATGTCCGCACGGCGCGATTAAGCCTGTTTTGATTGATGAAAATGAAGAAGTGCCACAAGGTTTTGAAACCATACCAGCAACTGGCGCACAAGGTAAAAAATTCCGCATACAAATTAGCCCTCTAGACTGTACGGGGTGCGGTAGTTGCGCAAATGTTTGTCCAGCAAGGCAAAAAGCCCTCGAAATGGTCGCTGGTGAACAACAAATTGAAAAAGAAGCAGAAAATTACCGTTTTGCCGAAAAAATTGAAAATGCAAAGGTATTTAACAAATACACACTCAAAGGTAGTCAATTTGAGCCAACACACTTTCAATTTAGCGGTGCGTGCGCGGGTTGCGGTGAAACACCTTATATCAAACTTGTCACTCAACTTTACGGCGACAAAATGGTGATTGCAAATGCGACTGGTTGTAGTAGTATTTATGGTGGCTCCTACCCTAGTTGCCCATATACCGTAGATAATGCTGGTAAGGGTCCCGCGTGGGCAAACAGTCTTTTTGAAGATAATGCTGAATTTGGACTAGGTATGCGCTTAGCACTTGATGCAAACAAGGCACAAATGGCACGCAAACTAAATAAACTTGCCTTACTTGCCCCAAATTTGAGTGGCTATATTGATGATTGGCAAAATGCAAACAGCCTTGATGATAGCGCAACAGCAAGTAACTCTTTGAGACTTACTTTGGAAGAAAATTTAAATTCTGTTAACGAGCAAGCGCGCGATTTAATCAAAGAAATTTTAACAAATGCAAAAGACCTAAACGACAAAGCAGTTTGGATTATTGGTGGTGACGGCTGGGCTTATGATATAGGTTACGGCGGACTGGACCACATTCTTGCGAGTGGCAAAAATGTAAATATTTTGGTGCTAGATAGTCAAGTATATAGTAATACGGGCGGACAAGCGAGCAAAGCGACTCCTATCGGTGCAGTTGCAAAATTTGCGGACAACGGCAAACGCACCAGCAAGAAAAATTTAGGTTTAATGGCTCTTGCTTATCCAGATGTATATGTAGCGCAAATTGCTTTGGGGGCGAATATGCCACAAGCACTTACCGCTATCAAAGAAGCGTGTGAATATGATGGAGTATCAATAATTATTGCATACTCAACTTGTATCAATCACGGAATTGATATGTCACAAGGTATGCTAACTATGCGCGAAGCGGTAAATTGCGGATACTGGAATTTATTTAGATACAATCCTACCACCCGCAAACTCAGCCTAGACAGTCCAAAGCCTATGGCAGATTATATTGAATTTGCAAAGAAAGAGCGCCGTTTTGCTAATCTATTTAAAAAGGACCCCAATAGGGCTATGGAACTTTTGGAGCAATCAAAACAAGATGCTGAATGGCTGAGAGCAAAACTCGAAAAGTTAGCAAATGAAGAAAACTAAAAAACTATCATTAAAATCTCAAATACAATGATAAATATATTAATTAAAAATATACGCAACTAACAAAAAAGAGCATACGCTATGTATGTTCTTTTTCGTTAGGCAATAAAAAATTATTCTGCTTTGATTTCCAAAACTTTAAGTTTAACATCGCCCATATTTACAGACTTGTAAGTTACAATGTCGCCTACTTTTGCACCAAGCAAAGCCTTGCCTGCTGGTGACTCATTACTAAGCAAACCTTTGAGAGGGTCTGATTCTGTGCTACCTACAATTTTGTATGTCATTTCTTCGTTAAATGTCATATCAAAAATCTTGACAGTACAACCTGGTCCTACTTTACTAGTGTCGAGGTCCTTTGTGTCGATTACGCGAATGTGGCGCAACTTTTCTTCGATTTCCAAAATTTCAGACTCAACATTTGCTTGTTCCTCACGAGCGGCAACATATTCACTGTTTTCACTCAAATCACCATAACTGCGCGCAACTCCGATTTTGTGTGTACACTCTGGGCGCTTCTCCTTGATAAGGTATTCTAATCTATCCTTTAATTGCTTTAAACCTTCCTCAGTTACAACTACTTCTTTTTCCATTTTATATATCTCCTAGATGTTTATAATTTTTCAATATATGGCTAGCATTTTACTATATTTTTGCGAAAAAGTCAAGAAAATACTGCACTTATTTTATTTAGTTACTTTTCTTTTTATTACTACCAATATGTATGATTTTGTATATCAAGCCAGTCTTAACTTTTACCAAGCCAAACGGGCAAAGTTCTTGACAACAGAAACAACGAATACATTTATTATAGTCAAATTTTGCTTTTGGTATTCCACCTTTTTTAGTAGGCGTCATAGTGATTGCTTGTACTGGACAATGTTCAAAACACTTTTTGCACCCCTTGCATTTTCGCCTATTTACGGCAGGTCGCCTAGTAGTGAGTCTATGCAAAGGTTTTTGTAACCAGCGAGGTACACTATCCGCAAACGGCTTAAAGTTGTTTGGCTGTACCGTGTCAAAATCTTTTACAACTAGGCTTGATACCGTTTCACCCAAAACTTCGATATTTAAATCTTTATCAACAAAATTCCTATTGATACCCGTTTGTATGGTAGGCATTTCCCTTGCGTTTAGTCCCATAAGCCCTACACTCACGGCATCGAGAGCGGTAGCATTGCTACTTGCTAGCACTGCACCTACTTGTTTAGGAGTGCCGTTTGAAGGCCCTGCCCCCTCCATAGCGATTATAGCATCGCACACATTTAACACTAATTTGTTTTTGAAATATGCCAAAATGTCGTACAAAAAGTCACCAAACACATCAAGTGTCTTAAACTGACCGTGCATTTCTACTTTTGTAAGCCCTGGGATTGCACCAAACATATTTTTCACTGCGTTGGTAAAACCCGTGAAAGCGTGAGTTTTGAGTTTCGATAAATTTATGATAACATCAGCCTTTTCAAGACAATCACAAATCAAAAATTTCTTTGACACCTTGCCCTCTGGCAAATTCGCCTCAAAAGTATTGTAGTTTTGGTTCAATTCAAAACCGCAACGCTCTGCCACATCTTTCATACCGCAAGCTTTGTAGATACTATTCATATAACTTTCAGTAAAAGGTCCACCCGCACTATCAGCAATAATTACTTTACTAGCCCCCGCTTCCATTGCAAGTTTACCTACCGCTTCGATAACGCTAGGGTGAGTTGTCGCACACTTTTCAGGAGTGCACTTCATTACCAAATTTGCTTTGAGTAAAACAGTTTGCCCTTTTCTCACAAATTTTTCCATTCCGCCCAAAAAGTCAATCGCTTGCTTAACCGCCAAATCAACTTTACTTTGCGTATAATCATCGCATCTTATCAAAGCAACCTGTTCCATAATTAACTCCTCAAATTTTATATATATTGTACTATATTTCAAAAAAATTTACAAATCAATTCAATATGATTGTAAAAAAATTTTTTCTGTGTTAAGATTTTAAAAAATATACTTTAAGGTGAAAAATGAAAGTTTGGGTAAAAATTATCAAGGGCGAAAAGATTTTAAAAGATTTTACATACACGCCAAACAATTATAGCGATAGTGAATTGCATCACTATCTCGAAATTGTGTGCAACGAATTAGATGAGCCGACTCCTATTGTGTTGCACAAGCACTTAGCACATATCAAGGAGTTTGGCAACACCACTTTTAAGGAATTAGATTTTGTAGAAGCAATCAATTTTGACAAAATGGTAGTCGAGATTTTTGATGACAAGCCCAAAAAAGATGCAAAAAAATTTTAGCAAAAACGCTTGCAAGAAAAATTTTTAGGTGCTACAATAAGGGCATAATTTAATAGAGGTTTATCACTATGGAAAAAAGTAATATTGCTTATTATGTAAATTTCGTTCGTTCCACTTATCAAGGCTCACACGAAAATTGCAATCGTTATATCGAGGAAAACTTAAAGACTTCCGTTGAAATGATGGACAAATACACAAAACAACACAATCAATGGTGGCTAGAAAGTGGCGCAAATATGGCATATCACCAACTCAAAGAGATTGACACGATAATTGTAGAATATGCAACTTTTATAGATGCTCTATCAAGGCTTCTCAACCGTCCTATTCAGTCATTTGAGATTAGCAAAAACTACTCAAATTTACTTAGTGAAACTAATAATGCTTACACAAACCTAGTTAGAGAGCAAGTTATGGAGCATTACCACATTCCGCAACGCAAAATTGAAGCCGAACACCAACTTTAATAAAAATAGACCAAGTCTTAGTATATAACTAATATTTGGTCTTTTTTTATACAAAAAAAATTTGCTTAAATATAAGCAAATTTTGTATCTATTATTTTTTCTTCTTTTTAGATTTTAAATCTTCTTCCTCATCTTCATCATCAAAATCTTCAAAGTCATCATCATCGAAGTCGTCCTCATCATCTTCTTCATCGTCATCTTCTTCATCATCATAGTCATCGAAGTCATCATCAAAATCTTCATCAAAGTCATCTTCGAAAGTGTCTTTGTCCTTGTTGTCATCGCTATCATCAATATCTTCAAAATCAAGGTCCTCATCAAGAGGAATATCGAGGTCAAGGTCATCTAACCCGCCTAGCCCATCATCGCTGTCATCAATATCAATAGCGTTTACCATATCACCTAACTCATCTTCTGAGTCGATAGAAAGGCTTGAATCGTCCTCATCGTCCCATTTGTTTCTAAGGTCCAAATCGTCCCCATCACCATCTTTGTCCATATCGCGCTCTTTTTGACAACTAGCGCACATTACCTCATCTTCGCGAATAAAGTTTGTCTTGCACACTGGGCAAACATCCATATCCATAGATAAGTCCATATCGAAATAATCATCGTGATTAAAAGCCGATTCAACTTCCTTTTTGCAAACACTACAAAGTTTGTCATTTTTGTTTATAAAGTTTAATTCGCATCTAGGACAGCGTATAAATTCCATTTTCTTTTCCAAAATACTATCTCCTGTATTATAAAAGTTGCTTTTATTATATATAGT
>CAVBHV010000020.1:0-10648 GCA_963595385.1 bacterium | reverse complement strand
GAATATATGGAAGAAATAAATGTTTTGGAGGTACTAGACTGCTACTACCCCAAATTTGATGGGCCTACTCTCGTAATCACAAGTTATAGCAAAAGTTTTTTAAAACAAAATAAAGGAATAATACCTACTGTCATTGTGCCAAAATTCCCAAAATATGTAGATAATCAACCATTTGAGGTATTTAGGACTGCTTCGATGAAATCAGCCGATGGCTACTACGCGGGCATACCTACAATGGATGCAAAACTTACTAAGTATCTTAAAAATAAAAAGATAGATTTAATTCATTTCCACTCACCATTCACAATGGGTAAATATTTCGCTCATTATGGTAAAAAGCACCACATTCCTACGATTTTTTCATTCCACACAAAGTTTAAAGAAGATTTTGAGCGTTTACTCAAAACTAAGGCTTTGCAAAACTTTATGATGAAATACATAATGAAAGTTATCAACAAAGCCGATTATGTTTGGACAGTTAGTAATGGTGCTTGCGATGTTTTGCGCGAATATGGTTACAAAAAAGACATTGAAGTGATTAGAAACGGAACCGACCTTACCTACCCAGAAAATGCGGAAGAATTGCGTGCGCAAATTGACAATCAATACCACTTTGCCCCTGATGAAAATATTTTACTCTCGGTCGGGCGAATTGTGGAAAACAAAAAGTTGGATTTGTGTTTGGAAGCACTTAAAATTGCAAAAGCACAAGGTTTAAAATTTAAATACATAATTGTTGGTGATGGCTCATATTTGGGGGCATTGAAGGAAAATGCAAAAGAACTAGGTCTTGAAGATGATGTAATCTTTACGGGTAAAATTATGGATAGAAACTTACTTTCCGCATACTACCTAAGGAGTGACTTATTCTTGTTCCCTTCGACCTTTGACACAGCAAGTCTTTCCCCACTGGAAGCGGCAGCGCTTAAACTTCCTTCTCTACTTACACGCGGTTGCTCAACGGCAGAAGTTATAAATGAAAATGTAAATGGCTATCTTGCCGATGAAAACGCCGAGAGTTGGGCTGAAAAAATCATAGAGATTTTGAGTGATAAAGAACAACTTGCAAAAACAAAGGAAAAAGCATATGCCGAAGTTTACAAGACTTGGGACCAAGTTGCCGAAGAAGTTGGCGTTAGATACCGTGAGATTATCGCTGAAAATAATGAAAAATTAAGACAAAAAGAATTAGCAAAACAAGCCAAAAAGGCTAAAAATAACGCCTAAGTAAAAAAACAAGTTTTGAATTTAACAAAACTTGTTTTTTATTATTCTACCACGATTTCGGTTATATTTTGCCTACTTTCGTAAACACTTTTCAACTCTGGGAATTTGTCTATTAATTGTTCAAAAATAATGTCTGCTGATTTTTCCGCCCCTGAGAAATCTTGCCAAACTTTTAGATTTTGCTTGTAGTTGTCCAGAATTTGAGGGTTGTCTAAAATTTGATTAATTACTTTTTTAAATTTACCTAATTTTAGCACAAGTTCACCACATTTCATTTTTGAAATAAAGTATTTTGCAGTATAATATTCCAACATCCCCGCATACGCAGAAAGTAATACTGGCAAATCAAACAGTATTGCTTCCATAATTGAATTTGACCCCCCTTTACCTACAAATACATCTGCCGAAGCATTATATTCTAGCATATTAGTTACAAAACCTAACGGAACAAAAGTAACTTTGCTATTTGGAGTCAAGGTCTTTAAATAATTGCACAATTTCTCATTTTTTCCACAAACAGAGATAACAGTAATAGGCCTATCCAAACTGATTAGGTATTCGGTGTATTCTTTCAATTTTTTCTGTCCGTAAGCACCATCACTAAGTAATATAGTAAATTTGTCTTGTGGCAAGCCTAATTTTTCACGCATTTCTTGTTTTTTACCAACTAGACCTAATGCTTCCTTGCGCAACACGAACGGTACTTCAAAAACTTGCCCCTTGCATTGCTTTTTAGCAATTCCATAACTTTGAGGATTTGTGGTTATCATAGCATCACAACGCCTGTCCCACGCCTTATATACAATAGGGTCTGGAATGTAAGTCACGACCTTGCAATCAATTTCGCCACGCGCACGCAAGTTTAGCGCAAAATGTCCAGGTGAATAGTACGAATTAACCAGTAAATCGGGTTGCAAATCTTTGACTTTTTGCTCCAAAGTAGGTATGTATTTTTTGAAATGATTGTCCAAAAATTTCAATGTGAGCCTAGACCCCATCATTTCACTACCTATATGCTCCAAATACGAATAAGACATATGCTTTGCCAATTTCTTTGTATCATCAATCAAAACTTGTTGATAAGCTAGCATATCGGCATTGTTATCTTCTTTAAAAATATAACTACGCACAACCTCACAAACATCACCATATTTTTGCTCAAAAGCATCACTGATGCCAGTTGCTGGCACGATATGTCCCATACCAGCTTCTACAAATGTAAACACAACTCTTGGTTTTTTGTCCATTGTATTTCCCCTTTTAATCAAATTGATTGTATCATTTTTTTGATAAAATGTAAAACGAATTGAATATTTTAAACAAAAAAAGATTGTTTGTAGCAAATAATTTACTAACAAACAACCTCTATTTCTAGTCAAAATGGAATAATGTTTTTTATATTTTAAGAATTTTCTATATCTTTATACTGCTTTATCTATAATATCTTGATTTGGCGTATCTTCATCATCGTTTATAGTAGAATTTGATACTTGCCTATTTGGTAATTGATTTTGGGTATTTTCTTCTGCTACATTGTCAACAATTTTTTGCACCTTGCCACCTTTTCTCGACACTCCTACCAAAATAGCAGAAATTACTAGTCCTAAAAACATTGCTCCTAACAATATAGACTCTAAAATTTTGTCAGCACTTAACTCGCCAGAACTCGAAGAATTTATCAATGTCAGCAACACAAACAAAGCCAAAATTCCAGCTGTGATAATTAAAAGCACAAATATTGCAGTGTATAGCCCTTTCTTTTCTGCGAATTGCTCCAACGGCAAATTAGATTTTATCAATCCCGCAATAGACAATCCAACCACAACTAGCGAAATAATCACCATAGCAACAAACAATGCTAAATCTACATAAAATATCGCTGGCAATGCTTCACCACCGTTCACTCCATCAGCGATTGCGCCTATCAAAAACAACACATATCCAACAAATCCGCCTACAACCGCAGTAGCAAGGCTAGAAATAATCGCTAGTACTAGCCCCGCTCTCAGCATAGGGCGTCTTACCCTCATTTCCATACACTCTCTCCTTTCCCTTTATCTATTATATATCATTAATGCAAAAATTAGTCAAATGATTTTACGCAAAAAAAGAAAAGGCATATGCGCCTTTCCTAAATTTGGTGGTTTTTTAAATTTTTTGTATTTTTATTTAGTTTTTAAATCAAAAATTGAAATTTTGATAAATTTAATTTTTACGCACTAGGTGCAGTATAGTTGTAACGCTCTACAACAATCCCCGCAACAGTACTACCTGCTGGATATGCAACATAAAGTAGGTCGCCAGTAAACGGAGCGTTACCTGATACAAATTCTAAGTGCATCGAAGGGCTTTCTGAGATATAAGCAACTTGTCCACCACTAGCCATAATTACAGGAGTTTTGTATGATGTTGCTTTTAGCGTGCCAGTAATAAGGTTAGTATCAGTGTCGTGCAAGTCAAATTTTTGCTCATTTTCGCCAATCATACTAAATTCGGCGGGTACATTGTTTTGAGTTGAGGCTAAATAATCTCTGTCTATAGACAGGCTAAGCATATTTAACTTGTCATCTTTTAAAATTGTTGAACCATACGCCTTAAACAATGCATCTGTTTGTATAAATGCAGTCACAATACTGTTTGCTTTGTTAAGAGTGAACCACGCCTCACTACCAGTAAGGAAACTTTCCATTACACAAGTAGCCTTGTCAACAGTAAAGCCAGCACTGTATTCAACAGAATTTTCAATACCAGTTACATTAAACATAACAGGTCCGCCAAAACGCTTAAATTCGGCGTGAGAAATTGCATTTTTAGCACCTTTCCAAGAAAATGCACCACTGTTGTAGCAGTCGTAAGTCTTTACATAGTCCATATCAAGGCAAGTTAGTGTTTGCGTGTCTTCCGCATACCAAGCGATAAGCCAAGATTTAGCAATACAGTTTTCTACAAAAGTAGTTGTTTTGTAACTTTTGAGCAAAATCAATCCACCAGATGCTTTTAAAATTCTATCATCTTTGTCCGCATCACCTGAAACGATATTTTGCGTATTACCCACTGCTTCCACATTCAAAACTGTGGCAGTCGCTTTACTTTGTGTTTCATCAGTCTTACCTAGAAAGTTTAATACAGTTGAGTGTCCAGCCTTGTAATCACTTGCACCACTCTTGTAGTAATATTCTTTTAAGGCAGTATTTGACATACCCCACGCGATAGTACTGCAATCTAATTTAAACAAATTACCGTTAAACAAGAAATCGTTTTCAAGGTAGTGAGTGTAAAGCAATGCAAAGTCACGCAAACTACCCGCTAATTCTAGATTGTTATTTTCTTTTGCTTCTTCTTCGGAAATAAAGAATTTGCTAGGCAAATCATCAGCAGTTACACTAATGTCACCGTGCATAAACAAACCATTGATTGCGTTTAAGTTGGTGACACCTTTTGAAGTCAAAAACTCCTCCCAAATTGGGTAGTAAGAAAGATGCTCTCTTGTTGCACCGCTACCTGTCCAGAAAATTAACGCAGATTCTGGTCTAATGTAAGGATTCTCTGCGGTTGGCTTGCCATTGTTGTATAGAGCTTTAACGCTGTCAGAAATCAAACTCATACGCCCTAAGTCTAGCGCTGAATAAGCGTTCCAGCCGTCTTTTACAACAAATGTAAACACAACGGGCGCGATTGCATTACCCGCAAAGTCAACATCAAAGTCAATAGGACTAACTGTAATCCTAAAAGTCTTGTCAATAGCAGTTGGTTTGAATTGAAAAGCAAAATCTGCATAACTGAAATATGTATCATCGTTCAAAACATCAAACGCATCGCCGTTTTTTATTTCAACTTTGACATTTACATCATAGTTATCTACATCAAACATTTCAGCATTAGCAACATCGTTCTTTTGAATTGTCAAAATTGGTTTAAATATAAATTCGTTGTCATCACCTACATAGTAGTCAGTACTTTTGTAGAATGAACTCTCATCATTTTCAGTCACAGTACTATTGCGTTTAAACACACTAACAAACTCAGGTTCTGCATATGAAATAGCATTGTAACGCAAACTCATATTGCTAGAAACCGTAACAGTCTTTAAGTTAAAAACAGTGTCATTGCCTATCAATACACAAGTGAAAGCATACTCACCTTCTATCAATTCACCAGCAGTTTGCCCATACAAACCTTTGGTGTCGATGATAAATTGAGTGTCATCTTTGGCATCTTGTGCATTAATGTCAAATTCACCCTTAGTCAATGTGCTGGTTGTTTTGTCGCTATAAGTAACTGTTACATTTATTGCACTAAAATCAATAGTGTCGGTAATGTAATAGAAATCGTTTATTTTGCTTGCGGAAACTGAGGTAATAGTTACTTCTTCATCATCAGGTCCACACGCAACAAAACCGAACATACAAAAAGCGAACATAATACTACACATTATTTGTCCAAGTCTTTTCATTTTTCATTCTCTCCTTATTTTCTTTTCTATTTAATAGAATACCCATATTATATCATATTATTAAATAATTACCAAACAAAAACTAACAAAATTTTACATTATCTGCAAATTACCATAACTGAGTCCGACAGTTTTGAGCCATCGGTTGTAGTAATTGTTACGGTCACTGCTTTTCGTTTGTAAAATACCAGTTCACCCATAGGCGAAATCGTTGCATAAAACTGCGTATTGCCTTCCTCATCTTCGTATGTATTACCAACTAGCGAAAAACTTACCTTTTCAGGAAAAGTCGCATTGCTAGGGTTGTATGCGTAAGCAATGAAAATGCTACTATACCCTTCCGTTTCGTTGTAAGTAATATTTAGATATTTGTTACCGCGCACGATTTGGTCGTAACTGGTGATTTCGATTGAAGTCATATAGATTTGAAACTGGTCCATTTTTGCTTGCATACCGAAAAAGGTTACCACAACTATGGAAACTAGATATATTACGCCTAATAGAAAAACTACCGATTTTCTCATAGTTATCTCTCCTTAAATAATACCCTTGATTTGTAATAAAATAGATAAATTCGATATGCCATAAATAAACTACTAATGATAGCCAATTTTAACCACACAAACGGCGTACTATCAAACAACAAGAATATCGCAAAGCCAAACACAATTCCCGCCATAGCAAATGCTAAAATAGTGGATTTCAACTCATTTGGATTGACCCCCGCCATTCCCTCTGTCTTAAAAATGTTTGCACGCGGGTTTAAAAAGTCAATCTCAGCACTCCAAAACATATGACTGCCTACAATCCCAAACATTATAAAGAATATACAAATGGAGTCAAACGGTTTTAGACTTGATTCTGCCATAAAAATTGAAGAAGTGGCTACCAGCACAATGAGGCTAATTATTCCATTAAACATAAGTCTAGGGAATAAAATCATATATGGCTTGTTTGGTTTAGTTTTGTTTAGATACAACGCTTCGCCATCTTTGCTATAAATGGAAGAAATATTGATATTATTTGACAACACAAATAGTAAAATTATCAAAATATTGAAGCAAATCGTGAAATAATCACCCATTATACGCGTGTTTATAGCAGAATAAATGCTATTTAGCAACAAAATTGCAATAGGTGCAACTATCAAAGTAGCAATACTTGATGATAAAATATTTGTATCTCTTACACACCGCCTACTCTCATATAGGCACGCTGATGCAAAAGTTTTGTGCTTAGGGTTGTGTTTTTTCTTGAACACTATATCTTTGTTAAATTCAAACTGCTTTGATGCAATTTTGAGATATAGCGGGCGTGAAAGTAGATAATTTAGAGACACTAAAACTGCAATTACTCCTATCATAATAAGCAACACTATCCACGAATATTCAGTAAACAGAGTAGAGGTCAAGTTTTCATATTTACCACAAAGAAAAATGATAAAAGCGTAAAATACATAGAAATATTGTGTAAACCAACTCAAAAATTCACGAATTGCCTTTGATACCGTCGTCCAACTCGCAATTAGGTTGATATTGTCTGGAATTGCATTTATGATAGCAACCACACCTACCACTACCCCACCTAGCAATAAGCATAGCAATATAACTTTCACGATAGGGTAATTTTTGAAAAATCTCATTATATAGTTTGTAGGAATGGATAAAATTCCACCCAAAAGTACAGGAATACTAGCAAAGATAACTAACATTAGAGGCATCCATATATAATATAGAATAGGCAAACTGCTTAGCAACCCGTACGCAAAGAAAATAGGTATTATAAATGTAAATGTCTTTTTTATTTCGTTTATATAGTAAACTAGCATTTTAGATAAATAGAGCGTGTTTGAAGTGACTGGATATGTAATCAAGACTTGATTGTCTTTTGCATAATACAAAGTTTTACTTAGCCCAACCGTACAAGTAAATAGACTCAGCACAAACATTATGCAAAATACTACCGCCATAAAACTTAGTGGTATGTGATTAAGCGCTGACAACAAATTTAGAAATTGACACAACCAAAGTATCAAAAAGGCAACTGCCGTGATTAGCGCAAAGCCTAGTATGCTAAATACGACTTTAAACATTGTCTGCTTTTTGCTTTTAAGGAAAGATAAATCTAGTTTTTCCTTTAATTGCATCATAAATATAGTCTTGAATTTACTCATATTTATCCTTTTTATTTTTTAGTTTGATTAGTTTTGGGTGAGCATTTTGCTGTTACCCTTGAAAGTTGAGGTTTTGTGGTACTTGTATTTTTGATAGTAGATTTTTTAGCAACGATTTTATCTTGCGTGTTACCTTTAATCGCTTGACTATCTTCAACTTTTGCGTTCTCTTGTTGTATAGTGTTTTCAGCGATTAAAGATTCTTGATTTTCAGTATTAGTATTTTCGCCATTTTGCGCACAGTTTTGCTCTAAAATAGCCTGTTTTTGCTTCTTTGCGTTTCTTTTCGCTCTCCACTTTTCAACGAGTGTCGGCTTCTTTTTAAAGAATTTTGTATCTGGCATATTGTCGTGAAATTCTGGATTTTCTTCTACAATTTCGCGATTATCTTCTTCCTCACCTTCGATGATATCTAGGTAAAATTTTTCTAGGCTGATATTCTTCTCTTTTAATTCATCAAGTGTAACCGAAGTCCTGATTTGTCCTTTTTTGATTATCATTATGCGGTCGCAAAGTTTCTCAACAATATCAATAATGTGGCTCGAAAAGAATACAATATTGCCCGACTTCGCGTGTTCTTTCATACATTCTTTTACTTGATAGATAGAAGTTGGGTCAAGCCCCGTAAGAGGCTCATCTAGTATCCACAATTTAGGGTTATGCACAAGCGCCGACATAATGGCGATTTTTTGTTTCATTCCGTGACTGTATGTACGAATTTGATTATCAAAGGAATTTTCCATAGCAAGCATAGTGACATATTTATTTAATCTTTCATCTCTATCTTTTTGCGATACGCCGTAAAGGTCGGCAATGTAATTGATATATTCCCTACCTGTCAATTTTTCGTACAATGCGTAATGGTCTGGCACAAAACCAAATTGCTCTTTTGCCTTTACTGGTTGTTTTTCAATATCGTAACCGTTGATTTCGATAGAACCTTTTGTTACTGTCTGAATACCTACGATACATTTAATAATCGTACTTTTACCCGCTCCGTTTGGTCCTAAAAAGCCAAATATTTCGCCCGCTTGCACCTCAATATTTGCGTTTTGCACTGAATAATATTTATTAGTGCCGTAGCGTTTATACACATTTTTAACGACTAATTTATTTACACTTTCACTATTCATACACTGATATACATCCTTTTTACCATATTTCACACAAAGCGCGTTTGCATCGAGTTTGATTTTTTGATTTTTCTCCGAAACGGCGAGATAAAAGTCTTGAATTTGAAACATCCACGCAAAAATAAACCAACACCCTAGCCCCATAAGTATATAAACTAAGAAATACAAGAATTGATACAATGGATAGATAATTAAAGTTACATTACCTACTTGTATGCCCCAAATTATATTTCTTAGGCTTTCTGCCCAGTAGCCCAACTTGCTTGCCACAAAATCAGAATTTATAAAGAAGTAGTCAACAGTAACTAAATAATTTGAGAACCACGCGTTCACTATCATTACAAACAAGAAATATCCGCCAAATCCCATTATTGAATAGTAAAATTGTTTTAATTTTGGTCTTTCGTACACACGGAGCAAAACTATCAAAAGTGGCATAACAAAGGCTACTATGTGGTTTATCCAAAATTTTACCACAATTGTTGAAAACGCACCATTAATGTCATTGAAATTTGGTATAAGCATTGCAAGGAACGCCCCCAGCACATTTATAAACAATGAAAAGTAAAATAACCTTTTCATTCTAAAAATCAAGCAAAGTGGCACTATAAACATTGCCGTATTACACAAGTGTAGTGGCCAGTCCCACGGAGTAACAAATAGACTAAAATCATAGTGAAAGCAATATGAAATCAAAGTACCTAGCGAGATAAATAGCAAAGCCATTCGGCAATATTCTTTGTCTTTTCTTTTGAGCAGTAAATACAACGCAAACAAAACAATAAAGGCAAAATATAGATAAAACCTGTGATACATATGGAAACTTTTTACATTATAAGCCCCTACAATTCCAAAGAAATCACCCAAAATAAACGGAGGCATTGTAGCAAGTAGCACGATAGGCAAAGCAATTAGCATTTCCATAAGTTGCTTTTTGGGTATTTTGAAAAAACCGTTTTTACAGAACAAATAAACGCTCATTGCTAGCGAAATGGCAATCTCAATTTCCATAAAGATACCACAAAGCGACCAGTTGTAACTACCCGTGTATGAGTACACGACTTGCGGTAAAAGCGCAATATTTAGTATCAAGGCAAACAAGCAGAAAGTTTTTGCATAGTTTTTGAGAATATCGAATTTAAAGAATGAATATAGCGTCAACACCACAACAGAGGCTATTTCTAGCCATACGCTTATCGCAACTAAAAAGCATAAAAACGGTGATAAAAAAGGATTGTTGGTCGTAAGATTTAGCACTCCATCAAGTAGCGAACCATCTACCGCAAAATAGCGCACGAAAAATACAACCGCTAGCACTAGTGACAGGCATTTAAATATTGTATTAGCATTTTTATCAACAAATTTTTTAAAAATAAAGTAAAGTCCCACCAAAAGCACAACCAAACTTGCCAAAACAATATAACTCACTTGCAAACCCCTTTAATTAAAGTTATCGGTTAAATTTTAGCATAATTTTTCTAGAAACAAAAGCAAAAAGCACTACAAAATCTTCTTTTTTCTATAAAAAAGTCAAATTTGTGCGATATTGTAACTATTTTTTGTAGATTGAGGCTTTATTATGTACTTTTCCTTATTTTTGTGGTATAATTAATTTAATTTTACAAAAGGAGGCAAGCGAATGTTATTAAAAAGATTTTTTAA
>CAVBHV010000019.1:0-10740 GCA_963595385.1 bacterium | reverse complement strand
TATGGTTCTGCAATTTTCTAATAAAAAAAGGAGAAAAGGTCAATGTTCAATAAATTATATAGAAATGGACAATTAATTGATATGCATATTCACACGCAGTATTCGGACGGTATGTATTCTGTACCTGAATTATTGCGATTTGCTGAAAATAGAGGGCTAGATGTTATGGCATTTACTGACCACGACAATTTGGAGGCAAATTTTGAAGTCCGCGAAATGAAAAGCAATGGCGGGTTTTGTGGTAGAATTGTAAATGGCTGTGAAATTGCTGTTACCTACAATGGTAAAAAATATGAGGTTTTGGCTTACGACTTTGACCTTGATACCTTGGCAAAATTTCCAGTACTTAGTTATGACTATCAATTCACATTAGAGGAAAAAAGACTGGAAACTTTAAAGGAAATAGGGGCAAGGTTAGGATTTAAGTTTACGGAGGGTCTACAATTTGACCCTATTTATAGGACAGCGCACAAGACATTTTTCCACGATTTGGCAAATTATCCAGAAAATCAAAAGATGTATGACAAATATGGTGTCGGCAAAACGGATAATTTCTATCGTGACCATGTAGCAAAACCAGGGGCGATTTTTCACTGCTACGACTTAATCAAAGATACTCCAACTATTGAGGAGGTTTGCGGGCGTATTCACGAGGCGGGCGGTTATGCAATTTTTGCACACGCATTCAAAGTGTATGGTGAAGCAAACCCTAAAAAGTTGATAAAAGATTTGACTGCGCTTGATATTTTAGATGGTTTTGAGTGCATACACAAAAAATTTAGCCTCTCAGAGGCGCAATGGTTGTCTGATTTTTGCGACCAACAACATTTAATCAAAACAGGCGGTTCCGACTTTCATGGCGATGGTTTTAAGATTGATGGAAAGCGTTTTGCTCCTGAATATTTGGGCTATGTACAAAATTCGGACCTTGAAATTAAATTTCCTATTAGAAAATAAAAATAGCAAAAAGTAAGGGCAACTGCTTTTTGACTCGGAGGGAAAAAATGAGTTTATTAAAAGACTTTAAGCAAAATACCAAATTAGTATGGCAATTCTTTGCGATGCTCTTTTTGGGTATAATTGCTACAACTTTTGTGCTTTGCTCAGGAGGGATAGAAAAGTCTAAAGTGTCGGCGGATAATACTTTACTGCCTGGTGCGTTAAGCGAATTTGCGTTTAGTGAAGATGATACTACTGGTGATTTTGAGTTGGTGGACACTTCTCAGCTAAATTCGGTGGACAACCCATATAAAATAAATAATGAATACGACTTGCGTAAGTTAGCTTATTGGGTGAATACAGTTTTTACTGCTGAAGAAACCACTGAGTTAGCGCAACAAGAAAAATATACTCGTGCTTCTTTCCGTATGGAAAATCACTTGAATTTGTCTAGTTGGAATTGGGAGCCTATTGGTACTGCTTTAAATCCATTCTTAGGGAATTTTAGCGGTGGTGGACACTCAATTTACGGCTTGACAATCATTGATGATTTGACAACTGTTAGCGAGGATGATGAGGATATTGATGACACATTTGCGGGATTGTTTGGCTATGTGAAGTATGCCAAAGATGAAACGACGGAATATACGCCTACAATCCAGTTGTTGGGGTTAAAAGACACTGTTATCATCACTAATCGTACTTATGTTGGCGCTATCGTTGCGTATGGTTTTGGTGCAAATCCTAATGAATATCCAGAAGGCAAAACTGTTAAATTTGAAAATAAGTCTGTAACTGTAAGTGAAGATGATATTAGGACTTATTCAAACGCAACTGGTGCTATTATCATTGAAGATTGTTATAACATTGGTTACATTCAAGGTGGTGCTAATGTTGGTGGTATTGCGGGTGCGTTGCTCTATGGCTCTGCAATTTACAACTGTTACAATTCGCCTATGACAAAAAAGTCTTTCAATGGCGTTGAATACAATTCAAAATATGATGTTTATTCTGCAAATGAAACAGCAAATGTCGGTGGTATGGTGGGGTATGCTGTATCATCAGGGCAAGCGGTTGTTTACAAGAGTATAAATAGCGCTTTGGTATCAAGAGTAGATGTTGAGACTATTCGCGACAATGGGCAGGAAAGCAGTATTGCTTCTAATGCAAGTATCACTAATATCGGTTTTGTGATTGGTAACAAATTAGGCGCAAAAGAGGCTGATTTGTATTACTCTGATGTACTGTATATTAAATATGGTTATAGCTTTAGTAATGACTACGGCTATGGAGCAACACTTAAAAGGCTTGGTGGCAACTATGATGCAATAAACAATCGTTTAGGGCCATCAGTTGAGCAATTTGCTTCTGGTGAATGGAAAAACAACAGTAGTAAAATTTGGGCTTTGCAATCAAGTGTAAACAATGGTTTACCAGTGCTTGTGCAAGTGCCTCAGTTGATTAAGTATGATTTTGGTTCAAAAATAGCTGATACAAGTAGTGTTGATATTGCTTATAGCGATATGGAAAATGCCAGTGAGGCTTATGGCTCGTTCTATAATACACCAGTTATGGTTGACACTGTAAATGGTTATAGTTTCTTTGAACAGGGTCAAAGACCTTTGATTAAAGCAAATATTAGTGCAAAACAAAAATACCAATTTTATAACTGGCAAATTAACTATTCAGGTGACTCGTTGGTTGGCGATCAGTTAAATACCAGTATGGCTGTGCTTGAATCTACATCTGTATTCACTTCACACGATGCGACACTTTTTACAACATTTACTTACAAACAATACACAATTACACTTTCAATAGATTCAGATAATTATGATGCAGACACCACTACAATTAAAGTAAATGAAACTGGGCTTGAAGCGAATATCAATTCAAGTATCACTGCAAGATACATTGATACAGTTACTTTTAGTGTAACACCAAAGAACGGTCATAGGGTAAGCAGTTGGACTAACGATTACCAAAGTTCACTTACTCCAAATGGTTCAAGTGCATTATTTAGTATTCAACAATACCTTGATGCGTTTGTTGCCGCAAACCCTGATAGCGAAATTTTAGAAAGGTTATCTACCATTGCGGTTGTGACCCCAAAAGAATTTACACTTGATTTAAGTGCAAACGAAACGGTGGGTAGCGTAAATGCGGTTATAAACGAAAATGCTGTGACTACGGGGTCGGTAGTTAAATTCGGTGAAAATATGTTATTAACGGCCGAAGTAACTGATGACCGCTATGAGTTTGTCGGTTGGCAAATAAATGGCATTGTAGAGGGGAAAGATTTAACTTACTTGTTTACTTTGGGCAATTATGATGAAGATACTTTGACAATAGTTGGTTTGTTCGAGAAGAAAAAGTTTAATATTTCTCTTAATCAAACTAGCGGTGGTACAATAAGT
Source organism: bacterium (assembly GCA_963595385.1). Classification (GTDB taxonomy): domain Bacteria; phylum Bacillota; class Clostridia; order Christensenellales; family UBA1242; genus UBA7867. The sequence continues at coordinate 7,384 of CAVBHV010000019.1, read as the reverse complement.
ATCATTGCACCTGCTACAAATGTTTACTACTATGGCGACACAGTAGTGATTCAAGCAAATGTAGAAACTGGCTACAATTTGACTGGTTTTAACTTAACTATTGGCGAAACTCCTTATGATTTTTCTGCGGGTAGCACTGATGTAGTGGTTGATTTGGAAAACAAAACATTGACAATTTCAAATATTACTGACCACATAGTTTGTGAGGCAATATTTACTATTCAAAAATTTACTTTGAATGTTGTTTTGTCACATGCAAATGGTGCGGAAGTTTACAATGGTGATGAAAGTACTTCATTGCTTGGTACTCACGAATTTGATTACAATACTGTGCTTAGTTTGGTGATTAGATTGAGTGAGGGATACCAAATTGTAAGTGTTGTTGATGATTTAAACAATGAATTTGGTACACAACCTACATTTATGCTTACTAGAAATACTACAATTAATATTAATTTAGAAATTATCAAGTTAAATGTACAAGTAATTTTGAATGTTGATGACAATAGTTACATTTTGCACGATGATTGCGTAAGCGGAATAGGTTTGTACGATTACGGTTCACCAGTGCAAATTGTAGTAAATCACCCAGCATTTTTGGTATTTTCAAATTGGGAAGTGCAAGGAAATAGTATTGAGGGGGCTGTAACTAATGGCGCAAAATTTACTTGTCCACGCATTACTGACAATATTATTCTTAAAGCAAACTTACGCGTTAAAACTGTAAATGTAACCGTAGATTCAAAAGGCTTGCCTATCAGTGCAGGTGTGATTAAAGCAAATGGTAACATAATTACAGAAAAGACAACTCTTGCTCAAAAATACCGCACTGAGGTTAGATTTAAACTCGGTAATGACAGTGCATCTTCGGCAATATTTAGTTATTGGGAAGTAAATGGTGTTCCAACTTCAACTGATAGTGAATTTTCAATAATTATCTCTGATGAAAACTTAAATGTTACGGCAGTGTTTGTTCCTCGTAAATATACAATTTCTGCAAATGCAGTAAGGTGGAACCAAGATGCCAATGGATATGATGATTTGTCTAGTGCGGGTGTTATCTCAGGACTTTACGCAAATAGTTTGGAATATGGAAAACAAATTAATGTTACTGCAACTGCAAAAGAAGGATTTAGGTTTGTTGGTTGGTATGTTTGGGATTTAAATTCAACAAACAACCGTGGTACAAAGGTTTCTGCTGAAAGCACTTTAAATATGGCGATTACTAAAAACTTAAAATTATATGCTAATTTTGAGCGCGTATCAAAAGTATTGTTAGGTATGTCTGATGCAAATGCTGGTACAGTTACTGGTGCTGGTGAATACCTTGTTGGCGACACAGTTACTGTCAAGGCAACTTCAAAAACAGGTTACCGTTTTGTAGGCTGGAGAGAGAGCGGACAAGAGGTTAGTAAAAACGAGAGTTATACATTCACTACAAACCGTAGCGACCGTGCATTAATCGCTGAGTTTGAGCCAATCTTTACGGTTATTTTGACTACAAACGACAATAAACTCGGTAAAGTGGTTGGTAACACAACTGGTAAATACCGCGAAAATGTTGTTTTGCAAGCGGTTAGCGAAAACAACTGCTCGTTTGTAGGTTGGGTAGTAAATGATGTTGTTATTAGCACGGATGCAACACTCAACCTTAGCCTAAATGGCGACATTGAAGTGCGTGCATTGTTTAAAAAGAATTTTGACTGGAATATTTTGATTATTTTGGCTGGTTGCTTTATGTTTGCGATTATCTTGATTGCTGGTTCTGCTATGTACATAAAGATGAAAGAGGCTGAGCCAATGCCAGTTCGCGTGCTTTTGAGTAGCAAAGATGACAAAGAGTTGTTGCAAAAACCTCGCAAGCGCGAGCGTTACCGTGACACTATTGAGCCAGTACCTACAAGAAAAAATACAAGGCAAAATGTTGCGCCTATCCCTGTGCGTAAAATAACTGTTGCGCCAGTAAATCACAATGGTGAGTTGGTAGGCAGGAAACAAAAGGCAAGCGAAGAAAAACCAACATTAAAGACTGAAATTCAAGATGAAAAAATTGAAAAGCAAGAGGTTAAAGAGGAAAAAGTAGCAAAAGCCACCACTACCGCAACTCCAAAAACTGTTCAAGCAAACAAAAATTCATCAAAGAAAAATCATTCTTCAAATAAGCACAAGAATAAGAAACATTCCAAGAAGAAATAAATTAGATAAAGACCGCTAATTTGCGGTTTTTATTTTGAGGAGCGAATATGTTATATTTAGCGAATGACCACGCAGGGTTCAAGTTTAAGCAAAAAGTAATTAAAATTTTACGAAAAAAAGGCATAGAATTTGAAGATTTAGGCGCTTTTTCTACAGAAAGTGTTGATTATCCTAAATTTGGCAAACTTTTAGCACAAAAAGTGGCTGAAAATGACAGCAATCGTGGTATTTTGATTTGCGGGTCTGGGATAGGTATGAGTATTGTTGCAAACCGCAACCCTAAGATTAGGGCAGGACTGTGCAAAAATAGCAAAATCACCAAACTTGCTAGGCAACATAACAATATTAATGTCTTGGTGTTGGCTGGGAGAGATAGCAAGCCTTTATGCGTGCGCAAAATGATAGAAATTTTCTTAAATACACCATTTTTAGGCGGTAAATATGCTGATAGATTAAATCAAATCGACTAAAATGGCTAAAAAGTTTGACAATTTGTCAAACTTTTTTTAATATTATGCACCTTTATACAATATAAATATAATTGAGGTGCGAGATGAGATTTCGTTATTTATTTTCAGTTTTTCCATTATGTGTGGCTTTTTTGTTTGCTGGGTGTAATTTATCAACAGAAGAATTGGCAAAAAACAGCATTTCTGAAATTCATAATCATTATTTTACTGGTTCTACGCAAAATTTCAAAATTTCTATGTGGAGCGGACTTAGGGAGGACCCGTATGAGCAAAACGGAATAAAAGAAAATTTAGTTGATTTTTGTGTTGTTAGTGTAGTTCCGCTTAATGGCGTAAGTACTTATGGCTTGGGTTATACGATTGAGGTAAATTCTCAAACCTACAACGGCGAATTTGAACAAAGCCCATTTGACAAGACACTTGCCACTGATTTAAAAATTGGTTTAAACGATAGTGACTCCATTTTCGCTTATATTACATTTGATGGGGTGACTGAAATTAGCAAAATGGAGTGCATTTCTTGCAATTTTAAGGTAAACAACACAAAAGCGGTAGAAATTGCGATTGAAACGGCGGGAGATAGTCTTATTTTGCTCGCCAACAACGGGAAAACTAGCCTCGAAGGCTGTTGCAAAATTATCAGTTCTGATAAAAATTTAGGCATATATTTTTGGTATGTGCGCTTTATTAATACAGAAGGGCAGGAAATTGTGGTCGTAATTGACACAAATACTGGCGAAGTAATGGCAAAAAAGTTGTAACATTTATAAACCTTGTTTAATACACTGACTATGTAGAGATAAATTAAGGCAGATGTACAAAAGTATTTAGATACGAAAGAATTTACATAATGAAAAATTTTTTAAAAAACAATAGAATTGGAGGTCCAAAAGATGTTTAGCAAATTATTTGGCGGAATGGGCTGTGGTTGTAATGGCAGTAAAAATTCTAGTTGCGATGTATTAACTTGGTTGGTTATACTCTATGTGCTTATGAATTGCGGTATTTTTAACTGTGGCTTAGACTGGTGTACAATCTTGATTTTGCTCTTATTCTTCTGCTGCTGCTTCAAAAAGAATGGTAGTTGTGGATGTGGTGCTTACGACTGTAACTAATCAAATTTTAAGTCAATTTTATCAAAAATAGGCGGAAAACAACTCTTGTGTAGGGTTGTTTTTCTTTTTCGACAAAATAAGTGTTTTATTGACAGAATAAAAGAATTAGGTTTTCTTAAACTAGAAATGTAAAAAAATCAAATATTTTGTTAAAATGTTTACGAAAAGTAGTCGTAATTTGTTGACAAAATTTTGGTAATGTTATACAATCGTATTGTTACAATATAACAAGGAGACCTTAAATGAAAACGAAATTATTTGGCAAAATTACATTATTTGCATTTGCGCTTATGGTAACAATGTCATTTGGATTTATGAGCCCTATGCTTATAAATAGTTTGTACGGTGCTACTAGTATCGTAAGGACTGGCCAAGGACATATTATCGAGTTGACCGATTATACTTCTAGTTATGAATACGGTCAAGAAAAAGAATTTGTGACCACAGAAGGAACTAAGAGCGGTTATCAAATTCCTACACCTATCGCAAAATCTATTGATGGTGTTATACAAAGCACGCCTAGTATAGATGTAAGAACTTCTGCTGGTAAAAAGATAACTCCTCAAATGACTAGTGATGGTACTGGTGAGTGGTTTATTCAAGTAAATAAATCAGGTGTTTACCACATAACTTATTCTATTGAGAATAGTGGTGTGACTACTGCTACTCGTAGTATCGACATTTCTATTGAAACAAAAGAAGTTGCTTTTGAATTTGCGGAAAATTCTGCTCAAATCATTCCTACAACTGCTGTAACTGGCGACAAAATTGTTTTCCCTATTCCTAGCATTGTTCAAGGTGATGATGAGTTGGAGGGGGAAACTTTCGATGTTGAAAGTGATATTTCTTTGACTAGTGGTACGACAGCATGCACTTTGGTGAGTGAAACTATCGACAATGTAAAATACGCTACCTACACAGTAACTGATGATGATTACGGTGTGTTTACAGTTACTTACAAGCACACTTACAATGGTAACGATATTTTCAAAAAGTTTACATTCAATGTAGTTAAAAACGCTCAAGAAGTTGAGATGAAATACAGCGGTTACAGCAGTAACCTTGAAAACTTGACTTTGTCTGTTGGTCAGGAAGTTACATTCCCAACTCCAACAGTTGTAAACACAAAGGCTAACGATGCCGTTATGACTGATGTTTACACAGTAATTACTGTAAAGAACAAGACAACTGGTACTGAAACAAAAGTAACTGACTTTAAGTTTACACCTAGCGAAGATGGTGACTACCTCATTACTTACAAGACAACTGACTTGAACGGTAAGCACTCATACAGCACTCAAATTAACAAAAACGGTGTAAAAAAATCAGGCGACAGTATTCAATTAAAAGTTGTTGCTCCTTATGAAACTAGCGAAGTTGCTACAATGAAGGAAAACTTTGATGATTTGGAAACTGTTGAATATGACATTCCTTCACTTGTTTACAAAGTAACAAGTACTGACAAAGATGTAACTTTCCCTGCAGTATTCGCAATCGGCGGTTGGGGAGATTACAGTAATTTAAAGATTACTCGTAGTATCTACAAAAACAATAGTTTGCAAAAAACTTTGGATACTCCTGCAAACGAACAAGCAACTTACACATTCAAGTCTGCTGGTAACTACTCAATTAGATACGAGGCTCAATATATTGATGCTGAAGGTAATGTAATTAGTGGTACAAGCAAACAACTTCCTGCATACACTTTTGTTGTGGAAGAATCTGATGTAGAGGTTACTGAGGACGATTTGACTATCAGTGCGCCTGCTACAATGCCAAAGACTGTAAGAAAAGGCAATACTATTACATTCAGCGCTCCTACTGTAACTGACTACAAAAAGGGTACTAGCGAAGTTGCTGACAAAAATGTGAAAGTTGATGTTACTTACACTTACAATGGTAGCACAACTCCATACACTGCTACTAAAAATGAAGATGGCACTTACTCTATAAAGGTTGTAAAGCCAACATCATTTGAAGGTACTTGGGTTGATGTAAATCAAGTTGTTGTTACATTTAAAGCAACAAACGATTTGGGTAATGTAAAAGAAGTTACTGCAACAGTTGCTATTGCTGACTACTCAACAGATAAAACTGCTCCTACAATGAGTACACCTGTTGATGGCTCAGTAGTAGATGGTAAAATTGCATTATCTACTGTACGCTTTACTGACACTGAAACTGCTATGAGAGTAGTTGCATATGTAATTAAAGATGGTAAAGTTGTAAAGACTTTCAATGGTGCAACTGGTCTTGATGTAACTTTGGAAAATCTCGTTTACGAACCAACTGAAGCAGGCGACTACATTGTTACTTATGTTGCAACTGACCAAAACAACAACACTACTACATTTAGTGAATTGTACAATGTAGCATTTAACGATGGCGCAAATGTATCTATAAACGCTATTTCTGCACAAGAATACGGCACTACCATTAACTTGCTTGACTACATTCAATTAACAAAGAATGGTAACAGCGTTGATATGAGTACCATTACAGTTAAAATTCAACCTGAAAGTGAAGAAGTTACTCAAAGCACATTAGATGTTTTGGCTGACAACACATTGTTGATTCAAGTAACTGGTGACTTTATGACTCCTGCATCTGACCGTTTGGAAGGTGAAATTATCACTGGAGAGGGTAACATTGAGGTTAGAGCGTGGGCTAAGATTGATGGAATTTGCGATTTCGACAAAAATGGTTCTGCAAAAATTAGTTTTGCAACATCTGACTCCAAAACCCCTACATTCACAATCGAAGATGAGTCATTTGGTTCATTACCATATGAAAAGAATGTAACTGAAATTGAACTTCCTTGGTTTGAAAATGTAACTGACAATGCTGACATTGATGAAAGCACTATGAAGATTACTTTGACTTACCAAAATAGTGATGAAACAAAACCTGTTGCTGAGTTTACTCACGCTGACTTCTTGGAAGCACAAGATGCAGGTACTACTTTGAAATTTGTACCTCCATTTGCAACAAACAGCACTGAAAACCGCAAAGAGGGTAAAGTAAATGTTGTTTACTCTGTAAAAGATATTCACGGTTTGGAAGCAACTCGTACATTTGTATTGAGTATCGGTGATGTAACTCCTCCTGAAATTGTAATTAATGAAAATGCGATTACTGCCCCTTCAAAAGTTACAACTGATGGTAAAATTAGCATTGATTTGAGCAAAATCGATATCGATGACAACGAAACTTTAAGCACTGACGACTTGACTATCGTAGTTAAACGCGATGGCACTACTTTGACAACATCTAAAGAAAATGGTATCGTTACTGTTGATGCAAACACAGCGGGTACTTATGTAATTACATTTGACATTAAGGACTCAGCGGGTAACTCAGCGTTGACTGTTACAAAAACCTTTACTGTATCAAACGAAACTATTACTACTACAAACACAACCACCGTTTGGGGTACAATATTAATCGTTGTAAGTTTGATTGTATTGGGCGTTGTAATATTCTTCTTTGTGAAACCTAGCAAAGGCAAAAATGGTAATGTGACTATTTCTAACAAAAAAGAAAAAGATGACAAAGACAACAAGTAATTTCGGTTAAATATTAAATTTAAAGAGAGAGCAATCT